>DASVOL010000040.1:0-5186 GCA_036383375.1 Bradyrhizobium sp.
TGAAAATCCAGCGTTCCTTTCACCGGGTCGACATCGACCTTGCCGAAATGCGAGCTGACGCCGAGCACGGCGGCCCGGTATTCAGCGTCCGTGGCCTTCAGCTTGTCCGCGTTCGCAAAGGGCCTTCGCTCGCTGTCGAAAATCTGCAGCGAATAGCGTCCTTCGGCATCGATGAACAACATGCCCCTGGGCGAGGGCCCATAATCGTGCCCGCGGCTGCCATCGCCGTGCAGCACATCGGCAGCGACCAGGCTCCACGTCCCCGCCAGCGATGCAGCGGCATTGCCGCCTGCGGCTTGCGCATGAAACAGCGGCAACGCCGCCGTCATCAGGAACGGCAGAGCGACGCAAACCCCCTTCATCAATGCAGCTGACTTCATGCAACGGTCCTTTCAAAATCGTGGTTGGCTCGCCACCACGATCAAGGATCCGGCCGCGTAATAAAATGCGGTTATTCTGATGCGAGAGTTCAGAAAAACTGGACGGTTGCAGCTTCGCCGAAGCGACAGCCCGTCGTCAGCGCGCGACCTGGGCCAGTCCGCGCTGCGGCTGGGCCAGATGGTCCTGCAACGTCGTTCTGATGATCGACCGCAATCTCACCACGGCAGGCTCGAGCGTTCTGCCGGCGTCGTGCAGGCAAGCCTTGAGCGAGGATGCCGGCACCGGCGGCAATCCGGCGCCGGCGGGAAGCGCGCGCAATTGATCCGGCAACGCGACCGCCGTCCGCAGCGTCACCCCCAGGCCGGCTTCGACCGCGGCCCAAAGCCCGGGCAGGCTTGGGCTGCTGAAGGCGATACGCCAGGCGATGCCGGCCCGATCGAGCGCAGCGATGGCGCGCTGGCGGAAGAAGCACGGCGCCTCATACACCGCGAGCGGCACCGACTCACCCTGATGCCAGGACGGGCCGGCCGAGGCGCTGCCGATCCAGACCACCGGCAAGGTCGCCACGGGTTGCGCGTCGCCACGCGTGTCGTTGTCGAGCGCCAGGACGAGGTCGAGGTCGCCTCCGTCGAGTTGCTGCAGCAGCAGCCGGTTGCGATCGACGACGGCCTCGATGCGAACCGCCGGATAGGCCTGCTTGAAGTAGGCCAGCGCGGCCGGCAACCACACTTCGGCAAAATCGGCAGGCAATCCGAAACGAACCACACCTTCGAGAGCCCGGTTGCGCAGCGCCTCGACCGCTTCGTCATTCAGATCCAGAATGCGATGGGCATAAGTCAATATCAGCTCGCCGGCCTCGGTGAGAGCCAGCCCCCGGCCCTGCTTGACGAACAGCGGTTGGCCGATCTGCTCTTCGAGCTTGCGGATCTGCTGGCTGACCGCCGATTGCGACCGGCCGATCTTTGCCGCGGCCCGGCTGAAATTGCCCAGCCGATACGCCGTGATCAGCGTTCGCAGCACGTCCATGTCGAGATTGACGTGGCCCATCGTTCTGATCAGCTCACGTCTCCTCCGCCACCACCATGTAGTTCACGTCCATGTCGGACGAGACGCTCCATTTGTCGGCGAGCGGGTTGTAGACCACGCCGGCCTGTTCGGTGACGGTGAGATTGACGTCGCCGAGATAGCGCTCGAGCTCGGCGGGGGTGACGAACTTGCTCCACTCATGGGTGCCGCGCGGCAGCCAGCGCAGCACGTATTCGGCGCCGACGATCGCCAGCGCAAAGCTCTTCCAGTTGCGGTTCAAGGTCGAGACCACCATCAGCCCGCCCGGCTTGAGCATGGCGGCGCAGCGCTTGATGAAGGCGCCGACGTCGACGACGTGCTCGACCACCTCCATCGCCAGCACGATGTCGAAGCGCTCGCGTGCGTCCATCTCCTCCACCGTGGTGCAGCGGTAGTCGATCGACAAATGCCCCTTGTCGGCGTGCAGCTTCGCGGCTGCGATGTTGGTGGCGGACGGATCGATCCCGATCACCTGGGCCCCTAACCGCGTGAACGGCTCGCAGAGCAGCCCGGCGCCGCAGCCGATGTCGAGCAGGCGCAAGCCGGACAGGCAGCTCAGGCTCTTGGCATTGCGCTCGAACTTGCGGCAGGCGGCGTCGCGGATATAGGTCAGCCGCAGCGGATTGATCTTGTGCAACGGCGCCATCTTGCCGTGCGGATCCCACCATTCATCCGACAGTTTCGAGAACTTCGCGACCTCGGCCGGATCGACCGAGTGGGCGGAGGCATTGGCGGAGGAATCTGAAAGAGTTGTTTGCGTGGCCATGGTTGCGCGCGCCCCTATCGCGCGGTGATTGAACTGCGGAACGCCAAAGGCGACGCGATGGTCCTGATCTTCTCAAAACCTTCGCCGACGCCACGGATGGTGACGTCGCCATAATTGAGGATGCGGCCGAGGATGCTCTGGTTGACGTCGACGCTCTCGACCTTGTCGAGGCTCATCTCGAAGGTGCGCCGCTTGATGAATCCGGTCTTGTGGACCACGCGGAGGTTGGTGACGTCGGTTTCAGTGGTCCAGCGGTGGAACCAGGCTGCGACGGTCCAGTACAGCGCCGCGACAGCGACCACGGCGGCCGCGGCAAGGCAGGCCAAAGTGAGGCCCTCAACCGTCGTCATGCGCGATGCGATCAGCAGCACCAGGGCGACGATCCAGGCCAGGATCGCCTGCCAATAGAAGATCCAGTGTGCATTGGTGGAATACAGCACCTTCTCGCCGGGCTGCAGGATTTCGTCGATATAGCGTCCCATCCAATCCCGCCCTCGAGTTACCCGCGAGTCACCCTTGCGCCACAGCCCGCCCGCAACCGGCAGGGCACCCCCAAAAGACCTTCCGGGGACCCCTACCAACCGGCTTGCCCCCGGGCGCGGCGCTATGTATACGCGCCTTTCGGTGCCCGCGCTTGCGGTTTTCGGCGTGGGTTAACCTACTTATCCTCTTAAAGGAATAGACGCGTCGTCATGGGCCGCCTCGTGATGAAATTCGGCGGTACGTCCGTCGCCAATATCGATCGTATCCGCAACGTCGCCCAGCACGTGAAGCGCGAGGTCGACGCCGGCCACCAGGTCGCCGTCGTCGTGTCCGCGATGTCCGGCAAGACCAACGAGCTGGTGGCCTGGTGCACCGAGGCCTCCCCGATGCACGACGCGCGCGAATATGACGCGGTGGTCGCCTCCGGCGAACAGGTCACCTCGGGCCTGCTCGCGATCGTGCTGCAGGGCATCGGCATCCAGGCGCGCTCCTGGCAGGGCTGGCAGATCCCGATCAAGACCTCGGACGCGCACGCTTCGGCGCGCATCCTCGATATCGACGGCAGCGAGATCATCGACCGCTTCAAGGAACGCAAGGAGGTCGCGGTGATCGCCGGCTTCCAGGGCATCAACCCGCAGACCGGCCGCATCACCACGCTCGGCCGCGGCGGCTCGGACACCTCGGCGGTGGCGATCGCGGCTGCGCTGAAGGCCGACCGCTGCGACATCTACACCGACGTCGACGGCGTTTACACCACCGACCCGCGCGTGGTGCCGAAGGCGCGCCGGCTCGACAAGATCGCGTTCGAGGACATGCTGGAGCTGGCCTCGCAGGGCGCCAAGGTGCTGCAGGTCCGCTCGGTGGAACTCGGCATGGTGCACAACATGCCGATCTTCGTGCGCTCCAGCTTCGACAAGCCAGAGGATATCGACCCGCACGCCAACCAGCCGCCGGGCACGCTGATCTGCAGCGAGGAGGAAATCATGGAAATGCACGTCGTCACCGGCATCGCCTTCTCCAAGGACGAAGCCCAGATTTCCGTGCGCCAGATCGAGGACAAGCCCGGCGTCGCCGCGGCGATCTTCGGGCCGCTCGCGGACGCCAACATCAATGTCGACATGATCGTGCAGAACGTGTCGGAGGACGGCAAGGCCACCGACCTCACCTTCACGGTGCCGGCCACCGACTACAACCGCGCCAAGGACACCATTACCGCCGCCAAGGCCAAGATCGGCTACGCCAGGCTCGACACCGCGACCGACGTCGCCAAGGTCTCGGTGATCGGCAGCGGCATGCGCAGCCATGCCGGCGTCGCCGCGAAGGCGTTCAAGGCGCTGGCCGCGCGCAATATCAACATCCGCGCCATCACCACCTCCGAGATCAAGTTCTCGGTGCTGATCGACGCCGCCTACACCGAACTCGCGGTGCGCACCCTGCACACGCTGTACGGGCTGGATCAGGCGTAGGCCTTTGGGGAACCCTCTCCCCTTGTGGGAGAGGGTGGTTTCGATGCGTTTAGCATCGAAACCGGGTGAGGGGTCTGCCTCCGCGGATAGAGACCCCTCATCCGTCGCGGACCGCGCGTAGCCGATGCGCAGCATCGGCGTTTCCAAGAACGGCGGCCGCAGGCCGCCTGTGGCCACCTCCTCCCACAAGGGGAGAAGGAAGAGGGCCCCCGGTACCCGCATCCCGGAGTTAGAATTTCTCTTAGCGGGCGCAGCATAGGGCTGACGCAGACGTTATTTGCTACTGGCAGGCGTTTTGCTTGGCAAAGCGAGCCTCGATTGGCTATACGGCCAGTCAGGTGGGCTGTCGCAAACTGTGGCACAGTTTGTGCGATCCCGAATCGGCGGGAACTGGCGCGAGCGGCGACGCCGAATGACTAAAATTGTTGTTTTTGACGAGTTTTGCGCCAATGGCCGGCCGGCCTGGTGCGCCGGCCTCGTGGGGAGGGACTGAAGCACATGCGGAGCGCGTCGGGAGGCCCCCGCGTCCTGTTGAGACGGCTCCGCGAAACCATGGCGGAGCAAGTCTCCGCCCAGGAACGCCTCGACAAGATCGTGGTGCTGATCGCGGCCAACATGGTGGCCGAGGTCTGCTCCTGCTACGTGCTGCGCATCGACAACACCCTCGAGCTCTACGCCACCGAAGGTCTGAACCGCGACGCCGTGCACCGCACCGTGCTGAGCGCGCATGAGGGCCTGGTCGGCCTCGTCGCCAGCGAGGCGACGCCGCTCAATCTCTCCGACGCGCAAAGCCATCCGGCCTTCGCCTACCGCCCGGAAACCGGCGAAGAGATCTACCACTCGTTCCTCGGCGTGCCGATCCTGCGCGCCGGCAATACACTCGGCGTGCTCGTGGTGCAGAACCGCGCCAAGCGCACCTATGTCGAGGAAGAGGTCGAGGCGCTGCAGACCACCGCCATGGTGCTGGCGGAGATGATCGCATCCGGCGAGCTTGCCGCGCTGGCCCAGCCCGGCGCCGAGCCCGC
>DASVOL010000041.1:0-11978 GCA_036383375.1 Bradyrhizobium sp.
TCGGCGGTCACCGGCGACCATTCGGCCGGTTTGTGCACGACCGTGCAGCCGGCAGCGAGCGCCGGCGCGATCTTCCACGTCGAGAGCATGAACGGCGTGTTCCACGGCGTGATGACGCCGACCGGGCCGATCGGCACGCGGGTCGAGATGTTCCAGTGCTCGTCCGAGGGCGTGCTGAGCCCGTCGCGGGCCTCGCCGCATTTGTCGGCGAAGAAGCGGAAGTTCTCGGCGGCGCGGATCGCGGCCTTGGCCATGAAACGGTGCGCCTGGCCGGTGTCGATGCATTCGAGCACGGCGATATCGTCGGCGCGCTCCTCGATCGCGTCAGCGACGCGATGCAGCAGCTTGCGCCGCTGCGCCGCAGGCATGTCGCGCCAGGCCTTGAAGGCCTTGGACGCGGCGGTTGCGGCACGGTCGATGTCTTCAGCGTTGCCGCGCGCGACGGTCGCCAGCACGGTGCCGTCGATCGGCGATTTCGTCTCGAAGGTCTGACCGGAGGCCGCCGGCACGACCTTGCCGTCGATCACATGGCCGATGCCTTCGGCCTTCAATTTCGCGAGAAGAGGCCCGGCGCGGTCGCGATTGGCCTGGAACACGTCTGCGGCAGATTTCGGGGCGGCTTTATCCATTGACCGGCTCCACCTTCAGTGCGTCGTGGATGTTGTTGCGTTTCCAGCTGGTTTCCTTGTCGTTGATCTGCATGTCGAACGACAAGGCGAACTTGCTCTTGGCAAATACCGGATCGAGATGGGCCGACAGCGCCTTGAAGATGTGCTCGCCGGCCTTCTTGCGGGTGGCAAGATCGCGGCCTTCGCCGAGCCGGAGCACCATGTCGAGGAAGCCGTAAGTCTTGCGGCCGTCGGCGATCGCGTAATGCTCGCACCTGATGGCGCGGACCCGGATGCCGCCGAGCGGGAAGATGCCGGTCTCGACCGCGGCCTTGCGGACCAGTTCGACGGTCGCGCCCATGTCGACGAGGCCGTCGAGATTGGCGGAGTATTCGATCGTGAAATGCGGCATGCAGCGCTCCTGCTGAGTGCGTCAGGCGAAGTAGCAGCTTACGGACCCGTAAGGTCCGTAGTCGGCCTGGATGGTGTCGCCCTTGCGGGTCTCGATCGGGCGGATGAAGGAGCCTGCCAGCACGATCTGTCCGGCCTCCAGCGCCAGCCCGTTCGGCGCGATCTTGTTGGCGAGCCATGCCACCGCGGTCGCCGGATGATTCAACACGCCGGCGGCCAGACCGGTTTCCTCGAGCTGGCCATTGCGGAAGCAGAGCGCGCCGATCCAGCGCAGATCGGCTTCCAGCGGTCGGATCGGCCGGCCGCCGAGCACGATGCCGGCATTGGCGGCGTTATCGGCGATGGTGTCGAAGATCTTGCGCGTCGCCTTCGTCTCGGGGTCGACGCGCTCGACCCTGGTATCCAGGATCTCCAGCGCCGGCACCACGAAGTCGGTGGCGTTCAGCACGTCGAACAGCGTGCAGTTCGGCCCCGCGAGGCGATGCTTCATCACGAAGGCGAGCTCGGCCTCGACGCGGGTCGCGATGAAGCGGTCGGTCGGCACCAGGCCGCCATCGGCAAAGAACATGTCGTCGAGCAGGATACCCGAGTCAGGCTCGTCGATATTGAGTGCGCTCTGCATCGCCTTTGAGGTCAGGCCGATCTTGTGGCCCTTGACGACGCGCCCCTGCGCCACCTTCATCTCGACCCAGGCCTTCTGAATCGCGTAGGCGTCTTCGAGGGTAATGCGGGGGTATTCCAGCGACAGCTGGCGGATTTGCTTGCGGGTCTTTTCCGCACTGTCGAGCCGTTCGGCTGCAGCGCGGATATCGTCCTTGGAGAGGGCCATGCGTGCTACACAAAAGTGGATGTCGGGAGATGATTAACATGTTAAGTGAATTCCCGCAAACTGAATCAGGGCATGCTGCAATGCAAAATTTCGTTGCTGTGGATTGAGCATGGCACGCAAGAAAACGTTGGATGAGGTCAGGCCGGGACAGGGCGACGACGCATCGTCGCGACGGACCCCGATGCGCGAGTTCTCGCGCTCGCTGCCGATGTCGCTGCTCCGTGCGCGCGAGGCGGTGATGCGGCAATTCCGTCCGTCGCTGCGCAGTCATGGGCTGACCGAGCAGCAGTGGCGGATCCTGCGCGCGCTCACCGCGGTCGACGAGATCGAGGTTACCGAGCTCGCCCGCGTGGCATTTTTGCTCGGCCCGAGCCTGTCGCGCATCCTGCGCGATCTCGAGGCCCGCGCGTTGATCGAGCGCAAGGCGGCGGAGAACGACGGCCGGCGCGCGGTGGTCTCGATCTCGGCCAAGGGGTTGAAGCTGATTGAAGCGGTGGCGCCGACGTCGGAGGCGATCTACGCCGAGATCACACGACGATATGGCGCGCGCAAGCTTGCCGAGTTGCACGAAATGCTGGGCGCGCTGGAGGCGAGTCTCGCCGGAATGGGCTCGGCCGACGACGCCGAGGTCGAGGCCGGCGAGTAGCTGCGACCGCGCGCGGCCATGCCGCTCAGGCCATGTAGGGCACGCGCGAGATCACGTTGATGGCGCGGAATTCGGCAATCCAGCCGGCGACCTTGGAGTGCGACCACTCGATATGGCGGCGCAGGGTCGCGGCGGCCGCCTCGCCGTCGCGCGCGCGCAAGGCTTCGAAGATCGCCAGATGCTCGTCCATGAAGGAATCGATCTGCGGCGCGGTCAGCGCGACCTGGATGTGCTTGCCGATCACGAAGGCGCAATGGGTGCGCTTGAGCGCTTCGATCATCTCGCGATTGGTGCCGTAACCCAGGCAGCGGATGTGGAGGTCGCCCTCGATCTCATCGAGCTCGCCGACGCCGACGCGGCTGCGGAATTGGATCCCCTCGCGCAGCCGCTCCGCCATCCGGTCGAGCTGCGCGGCAGGAATTCTCGTCGCGGCGGATTTGAGCAGCAGGGGCTCAAGGGTTGCGCGCACCTCGAAGATGTCGCGGAGGCGATCCTCGTCCAGCGGCACGACATACCAGTGCGCCTTGGCGCCTTTCTCCAGGATTCCGATCGCCTGCGCGCGTAGCAGCAGATTGCGCGCAACCGTGCGCCCGACCCGGAAGTGCCTTGCCAATGCGAGCTCGCTGACGCGGAAGCGTCCGAACAGCGACCGGTAGATGATCTCGCGTTCGAGCTTGTAATAGAGCTCGTCCCAGGCGTCGCTGCGCACCGCCTCGACGGGGCCGTCGGTCAGCCCGAACATTTCCGGCGTGATTGGAACGCGCCGCGGGTCGACCTTGCGCTTGCCGGCGATGACGCCGCGGCCGTCGAACCGGCGCACCAGGCCGATATGCTCGAGCTGTTCGAAGGCTTGCCGCACCGGCGAGCGGCTGGAGCCGAACAAGGTCGCGATCGCTGATTCCGAGAGTACCGTGCCGGGTGGCACGTCGCCGGTCCGGATGTGCTTCGCCAATGCGCTCTTGATCAGCGCATAGGCCGGCTGTTTCCGTCTGGTCTGCGATTTCGCTCTTGGAATCGACATCGATGACTGCCCGCCGGTCACACTATCACGTGATCCCGTCATGGTCGCTGGTAGCAGGCATTTACGCACCGTTGCCAGCGAACTTTTGGCTATTGCGTGCAATGTGCAATCATGTTTAGCTATGTCAAACGCCAGATCGATGGCCGCCGTTGCGCGTCTTGTGCGTTGCGGCGGTGCTCACGTTTGTTCGCCGCGCCGATTGATGGCGGCGGATTGGGCAACAGATCGACGCGTCAGCTCGTTTCAACGCAGCCGACATGCAAGTTCGGCGCACCAAAGGGAGGATTGAATGAAACTGACGAGGCGTGAGTTTTCCGCCGGCTTGGCGGCAGGTCTCGCTGCTCCTGCGCTGATGCGCAGCGCGTGGGCGCAAGGGGCGACCATCAAGATCGGCATGTGCGTGCCGGTGACCGGCCCGGCAGCGGAGCAGGGCCTGTGGGCCCAGAACGGTGCCAAGCTGGCGCTGGCCGCAGTCAACAAGGCCGGCGGCGTGCTCGGCAAGCAGGTCGAGCTCGTCATCGAGGACGACCAGACCACCAATCCGGGCATCGTGCTGGCGTTCTCCAAGCTCGCCGCGCAATCCGACATCGTTGCCTTCCTCGGTTCGATCCGCTCGACCCAGGTGCAGGCGATGGCTCCCGACGTGATCAAGGTCGCCAAGCCCGTCATGATCGGCGGCACCAATCCCGATCTCACTCATTCCGGCAACCCCTGGCTGTTCCGCTTCCGCCCGAATGACAATTATTCCGGCCGCGTGATCGCCGACTTCGGTGTCAACACGCTAGGCAAGAAGAAGTGGGCGATCGTGCATTCGACCGACGCCTTCGGCACCGCGGGCGGCAAGGCGCTGTCAGAGGCGCTGACCAAGCTCGGCGCGCCGCCGGTGCTCGACCAGGGTTACGCCAACCAGAGCCAGGACTTCACCCCGGTCGTGCTGGCCGTGAAGCAGTCCGGCGCCGACGTGCTCGGCACCTACTTCACCTTCGAGAATGACCTCGGCATCTTTGCCCGGCAGCTGCGCCAGCTCGGCGTCAACATCCCCTGGGTCGGCTCGCCCTCGGTGGTGGCGGTCTCCTCGACCAAGCTCGCCGGTCCGGCGCTGTTCGGCACCTACGGGGTCGCCGACTTCGCAGAGGACTCGAGCGATACCGCGAAGGCGTTCGGCAAGTCCTATCGCGATGCCTACAAGACCGCGCCCGACAACCAGAGCGCCTGGCCGTATGATGCGATCACTATCCTGTCGGCCGCGATCAACAAGGCCGGCTCGACCGACCCGAACAAGATCCGCGACGCCATCCTGGCGACGCAGAAATTCGCCGGCGCCGAAGGCGAATATAACTTCGACAAGAATGGCGACGGCCTGCACGGCTACAATGTCGTGAAGAACGACAAGGGCAAGATCGTCTACGACAAGCATATCGACTTCAACGATTGATCGCGGCTCGGCCTCGCCGGCGAAACCGGCGAGGCCGATCTCTTGCGCACACTGTTCTGATCGAGCGCTGTCATGGATCTGGTTCTACAACTGCTGTTCACCGGCATCGGCATCGGCGCGGTCTACGCGCTGGTGGCGCTCGGTTTCGTGCTGATCTTCCGCGCCACCAACGTGGTGAACTTCGCGCAAGGCGAATTCTCGATGGTCGCCGCCTATCTGATGGTGGTGTTCTCGGTAGATCTCGGCTGGCCGTACTGGCTGTCGTTCCTGATCGCGCTCGCCGGCATGGCGCTGTTCGGCGTCATCTTCAATCTCGGCGTCTACTATCCGCTGCGCCACCGCACCTATCTGCCGGTCATCATCGCCACCATCGGCGCCTCGATATTGTTGTCGAACTCGGTGCTGGCGATCTACGGTCCGCAGCCGCAGGTGCTGCAGGGCTGGTTCGATACGCCCGGCATCCAGCTCGGCCCGGTCTATCTCGACAGCCAGTATCTCCTGATCATCGGCGTCACCATCTTCCTGGTGCTGTTCAACTTCTGGTTCTTCGAGAAGACGCTGCTCGGCAAGAAGCTGCAGGCGACCTCGCAGGATAAGGAGATGGCCTCGCTGCTCGGCATTTCCGTCTCTACCATGATCATGATCACCTTCATCTACTCTGCCGTGCTCGGCGGTCTCGCCGGCATCCTGGTGGCGCCGGTCCTGTTCGTCTCGATCCAGATGGGCTCGACCATCGCGTTGAAGGCGTTTGCCGCGACCATCATCGGCGGCTTCGGCGACGTCGCCGGCGCCATCGTCGGCGGCCTCGCGCTCGGCGTGATCGAGACGTTCGGCGCCGCCTACATCTCGGTGCCGTACAAGGACGGCTTTGCCTTCCTGGTGCTGATCGCTTTCCTGGTATTCCGGCCGCAGGGCATCTTCGGCGAACGTGTCGCGGAGAAAGCATGAGCGCCAGCGACAACATGATTCCGGCGCCCGCCGTGCGCTCGAAGCCGCTGATCATCCGTCATCTGCCGTATTTCATCGGCGCAGCCGCGCTGGTGGCGCTCGCCGCCGGCATGCAGTTCGACGGCTATATCCTCAACATCCTGCTGCAAGCCACGACGTTCTCGATCGCGGTGTTCGGTTTGTCGGTCGTGCTCGGCCTGTGCGGCCAGATCAATCTGGCGCAGGCCGCGTTCTTCGGCTTCGGCGCCTATGCCGTCGGCCTCGGCACCGCGGACCTGCATCTGAATTTCTGGCTCTGCCTGGTCGGCGCCTGCGCGATTACGCTGGTCGCCGGCGCGTTTCTGGGCGTGTCGACGCTGCGGCTCGGCGGGCATTACCTCGCGATGGTGACGATCTCGTTCCAGCAGATCGTGACGCTGGTGATGATCAACGCCATCGGCGTGACCCACGGCCCGGACGGCGTCGCCAACATTCGCCGACCCGAGCTGTTCCAGTCCTCGCAGAGCTATCTCGCCTTCTGCGTCGCGATGCTCGCGATCGTCGGCTATCTGGTCTGGCATCTGCCTGACACCAAGCTCGGCCGCGCGATGCGGGCGGTGCGCGACAACGAGCTCGCGGCCGGCGTCAACGGCATCGACGTGTTCCGCACCAAGGTCTACGCCTTCGCGGTGTGCGCGGTGCTCGGTGGCCTCGCGGGCGGTCTGTTCGCCGGCGGCTTTGCCTATGTCAGTCCGGACCAGTTCTCGTTCGCGGAATCGATTCAGTTTCTGACTATGTCGCTGCTCGGCGGCGTGGCCTCGCCGATCGGCTCGGCGATCGGCACCGGGCTCTTGATCCTGATCCCGGAATGGCTGCGTTTCCTCAAGAGCGTGCCCGGCCTCTACCTTGCCATCTACGGCCTGTCGGTGATCCTGATCATCCGCTTCATGCCGGACGGCATCTGGGGCTTCGTGTCCGACGCGTTCACACGCTGGCGCGCGCACACCAACGCGCCGCCTGTTGCCGGCGCGCTCCTGCTCAGGCCCGCGACCACTGGCGGGGACATCGTGCTCGAAGTCACCGGGCTCTCGAAGCATTTCGGCGGCCTCAAGGCGGTCGACGGCGTCGACATTGCGGTGAAGCGCGGCAGCGTGCACGCACTGATCGGACCCAACGGCTCCGGCAAGACCACGACGCTGAACGTGCTGTCCGGTCTCTACAAGGCGACTGCAGGCAAGATCGTGCTCGACGGCACCGACATCACCAGCATGGCGCCGCACCAGCGCACTGCAGCTGGTCTCGGACGCACCTTCCAGAACATCCGCCTGTTCCGCTCAATGACGGCGCTGGAGAATGTCGAGATCGGCGCCGAGCGCCCCGGCAACACCATGATCGGGAAGGGCGACGATGCGCTGACCGAGCGCGCGATGGAGGCTCTGACCTTCGTTGGTCTCGGCAGCCGCGCCAACGAGCTGATCTCGAGCTTCTCCTACGGCCACCAGCGCCTGATCGAGATCGCGCGGGCGCTGGCGTCGAACCCGACCTTGCTGCTGCTCGACGAGCCGGCCGCCGGCCTCAACTCGACCGAGAAGCTCGAACTGCATGAGCTGCTGAAGCGCATCGCGGCCCAGGGCCTCACCATCCTGATCATCGATCACGACATGACGCTGGTCTCGGAAGCCGCCCAGCACATCACCGTGCTGAACTTCGGACGCCGCATCGCCGACGGCGAGTCCATGGCGGTGCTGCGTCATCCCGACGTCGTGTCCGCCTATCTCGGGAGCGAATGATGCCGCTGCTCGAAATCCGCAATCTCGTGGTCCGCTACGGCGAGATCGAAGCGCTGCGCGGCGTCACCATCGCCGTGGAGCAGGGGCAGGTAGTTACGCTGCTCGGTGCCAATGGCGCGGGCAAATCGACCACGCTGCGCGCGATCTCAGGCCTCGCCAAGCCTGCCTCCGGCGACATCCTGTTCGACGGTCATTCGATCGCGGGCCTCGGGCCGGAAGCGATCGTGCGGCTCGGCATCTCGCATGTGCCGGAAGGCCGCCGCGTGTTTCCGGGCCTCACCGTGAAAGAGAACATCATGCTCGGCGCGTCGAACCGGAAGGTCGGGGCGTCGCAGATCTCGCGCGAAGCCGACGCGATGTTCGACCTGTTCCCGGACATTCGCGCCTTCTCCAACGCGCTCGGCTGGACGCTGTCCGGCGGCCAGCTGCAGATGGTCGCGGTGGCGCGCGGCCTGATGGCCAAGCCGCGGCTGCTGCTGCTCGACGAGCCGTCGCTTGGGCTTGCGCCCGTGATCGTGCAGGCGGTGTTCCGCATCATTTCGCAGATCAGGAAGGACACCACGGTCTTGCTCGTCGAGCAAAATGCGCGCATGGGACTTTCAGTCGCCGATCACGGCTTCGTCCTCGAAACCGGGCGGATCGTGCTGGGCGGCAAGCCCGACGAATTGTGGGGCAATGAAGCCATCGCCGCGGCCTATCTCGGCGGTCACGCCAAAACCCACGCCTAGAATTCACCGTGCTTCATCGAGCGAGCTAGTTTTTCATGGTCACCATCAAGGTCGATAACCTCATCAACTTCGTGTCCGAGGTGTTTTCCCATTCGGAGTCCTCTCCGGAAGAGGCGAAGCGCATCGCGACCTACCTGACCACCGCGAACCTCACCGGGCATGACAGCCACGGCGTGATCCGCGTGCCGGTCTATGTCAGGTGGAAGAAGATGGGTTCGATCGTGCCGAACCAGACCCCCGAGGTCGTGGTCGACACGCCGTCGCTTGCGGTGGTGGACGGCAAGTTCGGCTATGGCCAGACCGTCACGCCGGTTGCAGTGAGGCTCGGCATCGAGAAGTGCAAGAAGGCGGGGCTTGCCGCCGTCGCACTGCGCAACTCCGGCCATCTCGGCCGCGTTGGCGACTGGGCCGAAATGGCCGCCGCCGAGGGCCTTGTGTCTGTTCATTTCGTAACCGCAGCGGGCTCGCTGCTGGTCGCGCCCTATGGCGGCGTCGAGAAGCGGCTGTCGACGGCGCCATATTGCGTCGGCATTCCGCGCCAGGGCCAGGATCCGATCGTGCTCGATTTCGCGACCTCCGTCGTCGCCGAGGGCAAGTGCCTGGTCGCCAGCCGCGGCGGCAAGAAGCTGCCGATCGGCGCGCTGGTCGACGCCGACGGCACGCTGAGCGAGGATCCGCACGTGCTGTATGGCCCGTATACGCCGGACGGCCCGCGCGACCACACCAAGGGAACCGGCGCGATCCGCGCCTTCGGTGATCACAAGGGCTCGGGCCTTGCCTTCATCTGCGAGCTGCTCGGCGGCGCGCTGACCGGCACCGGTGCGACGTCGTCGGACCGGCGTTTCGCCAACGGCATGATGGCGTTCTACATCGATCCCAAGGTGATCGACACCAGCAATTTCTTCGACGGCGAGATCACCCGCTACACCGATTTCATCCGCGCCACCAAGCCGATCGCGGGCACGGAGTCGGTGCTGGTTCCGGGCGATCCCGAGCGCAAAACCCGTGCCGATCGCACCAGGAATGGCATCCCCTTGCCTGACGACACCTGGGCGGCGATAGTGAATACCGCGCGCGAAGTCGGCGTCAGCGAAGTTTCTATCCAGCGGGCGACCAGCTGAGGCTCGTCCCCCAATAAACCGCAAAGGGAAACGCGATCAATGGCAAACAAGGTCAAGCAAGTCTGGGCATCGGGCAAGGCGGTGGTGAACGCGTGGCTCGCGATCCCCTCCGGGTTCTCGGCCGAAGTGATCGCGCAATGCGGCTTCGACAGCGTCACCGTCGACATGCAGCATGGCGTGCAGGATTATCAGTCGATGGTGCAGTGCTTCCAGTCGATGCATGCCCATCCGGTGACGCCGATGGTCCGCGTGCCGTGGAATGAGCCCGGCATCATCGGCAAGGTGCTGGACGGCGGCGCCTATGGCGTGATCTGCCCGATGGTCAACACGCCGCAGGAAGCCAAGAACCTGGTTTCCTATGCCAAGTATCCGCCGAAGGGCGTGCGCTCCAACGGCCCGATCCGCGCCGGCATGTACGGCTCGGCCGGTACCTATCAGCAGACCGCCAACGACGAGATCGTGCTGCTGCCGATGATGGAGACCAAGACCGCGGTCGAGAACATGGAAGCGATCCTCGATGTCGAAGGCATCGACGGCGTCTATATCGGTCCGTCCGATCTCGGCTTCTCCTACGGTCTCGTGCCGAAGCTCGATCGCGACGAGCCCGAGATCCTCAAGATCTACGAGAAGATCATCAAGGAATGCGGCAAGCGCGGCCTCAACCCGGGCATCCACTGCTCCGGCGCCGAGGGCGCGGTGCGCGCGATCAACATGGGCTTCAAGCTCGTGACGCTGTCGAACGAAGTCGGCCTGATGCAGGTCTACGCCAAAATGCAGGTCAATCAGACCCGCGAGAAGTCCGGCGGCAAGGCGTAAGATCTGTCCGCACTGTTAGCTCTGCTCCCTCGCCCCGCCCTTGCGGGGAGAGGGTTGGGGTGAGGGGCTTCTATCCGGCGAGCACCATCGTTGTAAGTGAATCGTGCTTCGCCCCTCACCCGAATTCTCGCTACGCGAGAATTCGACCTCTCCCCGTAAAGGACGGGGAGAGGTGAAGAAGAACCAAGGAGAACTCCCATGGCCTCGGCACAAGTGATCCGTCTGCACGCCGACGACAGCGTCCTGATCGCGCGCGCGAGCCTGCCGCCGGGGTAGGAGGTGACCGAGGGCGTCACCACGGTCGATCGCATTCCGGCCGGCCACAAGGTCGCGATCAAACCGATCGCGCAGGGCGAGCCGATCCGGCGCTACGGCCAGATCATCGGCTTTGCGACGCAGCCGATTGCGCCCGGCCAGCACGTGCATACGCAGAACTGCGGCATGGGCGATTTCGCCAAGGACTATGCCTATGGCGTCGACGTCAAGCCGGTGCCGAACTTCGATCTGCCGGCGACCTTCGAGGGCATTCGCCGCGCCGACGGCCGCGTCGCGACGCGCAACTATATCGGCATCCTCACCTCGGTGAATTGCAGTGCCCACGTTGCGGGCATCGTCGCCGACATGTTCAAGAAGAATCCGTTCACCGGCGACAACCCGCTGGCCGATTTCCCGAATGTCGACGGTGTCGTCGCGCTGACCCACAAGACCGGCTGCGGCATGACCCAGGACGAGCCGCTGGCGCTGCTTCGCCGCACGCTCGGCGGCTACGCGCGGCACGTCAATTTCTCCAACGTCATCGTGCTCGGCCTCGGCTGCGAGGTGAACCAGATCGGCGGCCTGATGCAGGAACAGAAGCTCGCCGGCCGCCTGCGCGCGATGGACATCCAGGAGGTCGGCGGCACGCGCAAGACCGTGGAAGCAGGCGTCGCCTTCGTGAAGGAAGCGCTCACGGATGCCAACAAGGTCAAGCGCGAGGCGGTGCCGGCGAGCGAACTCACCGTGGCGCTGCAATGCGGCGGCTCTGATGGCTATTCCGGCGTGTCGGCCAATCCGGCGCTCGGCGCGGCGAGCGATCTGCTGGTCCGCCACGGCGGCACGGTGATCCTCTCCGAAACACCCGAGACCTACGGCGCCGAGCATCTGTTGACCCGCCGCGCCGTCAGCCGCGAGGTCGGCGAAAAGCTGGTCGGCCTGATGCGCTGGTGGGAGGAATACACCCAGCGCGAAGGCGCCGAGATGAACGCCAATCCGAGCCCCGGCAACAAGGCCGGCGGCCTTACCACGATCCTCGAGAAGTCGCTCGGCGCAATGGCCAAGGCCGGCAGCACGAACCTCGTCGACGTCCTGCATTACGCCGAGCCCGTCACCAAGAAGGGCTTTGTGTTCATGGACACGCCCGGCTACGACCCGGTCGCCGCCACCGGGCAGGTCGCCGGCGGTGCCAACCTCGTCTGCTTCACCACCGGCCGCGGCAGCGTGTTCGGCTGCAAGCCCGCGCCGTCGATCAAGCTCGCCACCAACACGCCGATGTACAAGCGGATGCAAGACGACATGGACGTCAATTGCGGCACCATCCTCGACGGCGAGGAGAGCGTGCAGGAATGCGGCCAGCGCATCTTCGACCTGATCCTCAAGACCGCCTCGGG
>DASVOL010000042.1:0-2396 GCA_036383375.1 Bradyrhizobium sp.
GGCACCATGCGATAGGTCCGGTCAGTGCCGGTCAAGAGCTTGGCTTGGCTTTCGGTGCGGGTCTTCTTCAGCGACTCCGCCTGCGCCTTGCCGCGGCCTTCGGCGACGGCTTCGGCGAAGTTGGCGAACAGCACCGTGAACCAGAGCCAGAGGATGATCTGGAAGGTGAAGCCGAGGTTGGCGCCGCCGGTGACGAGATCGCGCACGAAGATGATTGTGGTCAATGCGGCCACCACCTCGACCACGAACATCACCGGGTTCTTCATCATCAGCCGTGGATCGAGCTTGACGAAGGCCGACCAGATCGCCGGCACCAGGATCTTCGGGTCGAGCATGGTCGACGCCGTCACCTGCTTCTGCAGTTTCATGGTTTCCATGGATGTCACTCCGGACGTATTCAATCAGAACAGGGTGTTGGCGTTCATGGCGAGGTGCTCGACGATCGGCCCGAGGGCGAGCGCCGGGAAGAAGGTCAGGCCGCCGATGATCAGGATCACGCCGATGACGAGGCCGACGAACAGGCCGCCGGTGGTCGGGAAGGTGCCCGCCGAGGCCGGGATCGACTTCTTCTCGACCAGCGATCCCGCGATCGCCATCGCCGGCACGATCATGAAGAAGCGGCCGACGAACATCGCGGACGCGAGCGTCAGATTGTAGAACAGGGTGTTGCCGGTGAGGCCCGCGAACGCCGAGCCGTTATTGCCGGTCGAGGACGTGTAGGCATAAAGCACCTCGGTGAAGCCGTGCGGACCGGCATTGGCCATCGAGGCCACTGCCGAAGGCAGCACCACGCCGACCGCGGTCCAGCCGAGATACATCAGCGGCAGCACCAGGATCGCGAGCATCGCCATCTTGACCTCGCGTGCCTCGATCTTCTTGCCGACATATTCCGGCGTGCGGCCGACCATCAGGCCGGCGACGAAGATCGCCAGCACGACGAACAGCAGCATGCCGTAGAAGCCGGCGCCGACGCCGCCGATGACGACCTCGCCGAGCTGCATGTTGATCAGCGGGATCATGCCGCCGAGCGCAGTGAAGCTGTCATGCATGGCGTTGACCGCGCCGCAGGACGCTGCCGTGGTGACGACGGCGAACAGCGAGGACGCGACGATGCCGAAGCGGATCTCCTTACCCTCCATGTTGCCGCCGGTAAGACCCAGCGCCTGCAGCGCCGAGGTGCCGTTGGCTTCCGCCCAATAGGTGACGGTGACGCCGGCGACGAACAGGATGCCCATCACGGCGAAGATCGCCCAGCCCTGGCGCTCGTTGCCGACCATGCGGCCGAACACGTTGGTCATCGCGGCACCCAGCGCGAAGATCGAGATCATCTGCACGAGGTTCGACAGCGCGGTCGGGTTCTCGAACGGATGCGCGGCGTTGGCGTTGAAGAAGCCGCCGCCATTGGTGCCGAGCATCTTGATCGCCACCTGCGAGGCGACCGGCCCGAGCGCGATGGTCTGCTTGCCGCCCTCCAGCGTGGTGGCGTCGACATAGGCACCGAGCGTCTGCGGCATGCCCTGCCAGACCAGGAACAGCGCATAGACGATGCAGATCGGCAGTAGGACGTAGAGCGTGCAGCGCGTGACGTCGACCCAGAAATTGCCGACCGTGCGCATCGACGAACGGGTGAAGCCGCGGATCAGCGCCATCGCCAGCGCGATGCCGGTTGCCGCCGACAGGAAGTTCTGGTGGGTCAGGCCCAGCATCTGGACCAGGTAGGACAGCGTGCTCTCGCCGCCGTAGTTCTGCCAGTTGGTGTTGGTGATGAAGGAGATCGCGGTGTTGAAGGAGAGGTCCTCCGATACCGCGGTCTGGCCGGCCGGGTTGAACGGCAGCACCGCCTGCAGCCGCATCAGGCCGTAAATGAGTGCGAAGCCGCCGACGTGGAACAGCAGCATGGCGACCGTATAGGTCAGCCAGTGCTGCTCGCGCCGCTCGTCGACGCCGCCGACCCAATAGATGCCGCGCTCCACCGGGCGCAGCACGGGCGAGAGGAAGGTGCGCTCGCCGTTGAACACGCGGGTCATGTACCAGCCGAGCGGTTTGACCAGCGCGACCACGATCGCGCAAAACAGAATAATTTGAATCCAACCGATGACGGTCATTGCGTCAAACCTTTCGAATGGGGACGAAGCGCAGCAACGACGCGAACATGCCGAGCAACAGCCCGGTCAGCACCGCGTCGGCCAACAGAATTGTGCAGAGCGCCGACATCGCGAACCGCCTAGAAGCGTTCGGGCCGCAGCAGCGCGTAGATGAGGTAGAACAGCAGGCCGAGCGAGACGAGGCCGGCGAGCGAGTAATCGAAGATCATCGCCGCCTCCCTTACAGCCGTTCGCAGGCGTAGGCGTAACCGATGCCGGCCGCGAAGAAGCCGATCGCGAGCGCCGCCATGA
>DASVOL010000043.1:0-3565 GCA_036383375.1 Bradyrhizobium sp.
GCTTTGAGGTGTAGGTGTCCGGCTTCACCGCCTTCGGCACCGTGCTCTGGCCGTCGATGAAGCGATGGCTGCCGTCGGCGAGACGTATATGCGCCATGCCGCCGCCGATGATGCCGACCATCATCGGCTCGACCACGGTCAGCGTGAACAGGGTCGCGATCGCCGCATCGATGGCATTGCCGCCGGCAGCCAGCATCTCGGCGCCGGCGCTCGATGCCAGCGGATGATTGCTCACCACCATGCCGCGGCTGCTGGTGGCCGGTTGCTTCTCGCACTGAAAGCTTGTCGCGGCGCGATCGCGCCAATTGCCGTTCATCGCCATTGTGTTCTCGTTGTTGATGGAGCGATGGGCGCCATGTTCTGCGGCCTCGCATCCGCGGTCAAGCCGCTGCGAATTCCCCACGGCGGCATTCGCAACCGGGGTCACCTCGCCGGGCGATCGCGCAGCCAGGTTTCGCGCGTGACCTTCCACTTCTCCGCTCGGGATTCGCCATTGTGGTGCGGAAGCTCGACGAAACCGACGAATTCGGCTCCGGTCTTCTGCTTGACCCGGCGCGAGGCGACGTTGGATGGCGCGTTGCAGACATGGAAGTGATCGAGGCCGAGCGTCAGGAAGGCGAAATCATTCACCGCAGCGATCGCCTCGGTCATGAGACCCTGATTCCAGTATGGCTCGGCGAGCCAGAACCCGCGATTGCCCTTGCGGCCGTCGGCGCGCGGCCGGAAATTGATGTTGCCGATCGCCTCGCCATCACCGGCGCGCAGCACCAGCACCCATTGATAGCTTTCCTCGCCGGCCGCGATCTTGTCCAACTCGCGCTTGATGAAGCTTTCCGCGCCGTCGTCGGGATAGGGCCACGGCACCACCGTGGCGAGAGTCTTGATCACGTTCCAATTGTTGAAGTGACGCTGGATCGCTGCGGCATCCGACAGCGCAAGCGGCCGCAGGATCAAGCGCCGCGTCTCGATGCGTGGCGTCGCGAACATGCTATTTCTGGCACTTCGGGCACCAGAACGTGGAGCGGCCGTTCTGGGTGAAACGCCTGACGATGCCGCCACAGCCCGACGTGCGGCATGTCTCGCCTTCGCGGTCGTAGACCTGGAACGAATGCTGGAAGTAACCGAGATCGCCGTTGGTCAGCCGATGGTCGCTGATCGAGGAACCGCCGGCCTTGATCGCCTGGTTGAGCACCGAATGGATCGCATCGACCAGCCGTTTGGCGTGATCGGTGGGCTCGGCCTTCTTCGTGGCTAGCGTCGCGGCCAATCGCCGCGGCGACAAATGCGAGCGAAACAGCGCCTCGCAGACATAGATGTTGCCAAGTCCCGCCACCACGCGCTGATCGAGTAGCGCGGCCTTCAGGCTGGTCTTCTTGTTGTGGCAGGAGCGCGCCAGCATCGCCGCGCCGAACTCGTTGCCGAGCGGCTCGGGGCCGAGCCCCTTCAACAACGGTTCATCCTCGATCGCGTTGCGGGCGATGATCTTCATGTAGCCGAAGCGCCGCGGATCGTTGAAGACGACGGCCGCGCCCGACGACATGTGGAACACGACATGATCGTGCGCGCGATCCTCGCTGCGCGGATAATGAAACTTCCCCGGCGCCGCCGCGCCCTCCTGCTTCAGCACGCGGAACGAGCCCGACATGCCCAGATGCATCAGCAGCACGTCGCCGGAGTTCAGGTCCGCCATCAGATATTTGGCACGGCGGCCGAGCCCGGTGATGGTCTGGCCCTCGAGCCGGGCGATAAAGTCTTTTTGAAACGGAAACCGCAAATCCTTGCGGCGGGCCTCGGCCTTGAGGATTTTGGACCCTTCCATGGCCGGTTGCAGGCCGCGGCGGACGGTCTCGACTTCGGGTAATTCCGGCATGGCAGGCATTCACCTTTTGGAAGTGACGTGATAGCGCCATTGCGGCCGCCGCGCTATGGTCGAGCCAGGAGTATGAGTTGATGGATCGGCCGGATCAAACCACGCATTTCGGCTTCAGGGACGTGCCCCTGGGCGAGAAGCAGACGCTGGTGAACGAGGTGTTTCACAGCGTGGCGTCGCGCTACGACCTGATGAACGATTTGATGTCGGTAGGCCTGCACCGGGCCTGGAAGGACATCATGATCACGACGCTCGACCCGCCGAAGGGCGACCGGCCGTTCGCGCTGCTCGACGTCGCCGGCGGCACCGGCGACATCTCGTTCCGGGCCGCCAAGACCGCGGGCACCGGCTTCCATGCCACGGTCTGCGACATCAATACCGACATGCTCGCCGTCGGCCGCGAACGCGCCGCCAAGCAGCACCTCGACGACCGCGTGTCGTTCGTCGAGGGCAATGCCGAAACATTGGGCTTCGCCGACCGTTCGTTCGACGCCTACTCCATCGCGTTCGGCATCCGCAACGTGCCGCAGATCGAGCTTGCGCTGCGCGAAGCCTACCGGGTGCTCAAGCCCGGCAGCCGCTTCCTGTGTCTGGAATTCTCCACCGTCGACGTGCCCGGCCTCGACCGGATCTACGACCTGTTCTCCTTCAAGGTGATCCCGCCGCTCGGCCGCGCCGTCACCGGTGACGCCGAGTCCTATCAATATCTCGTCGAGTCGATCCGCAAATTCCCGCGACCGAGCGCGTTCGCCGAGATGATCGGCGCCGCCGGCTTTGCGCGCGTGAAGTGGCAGAGCCTCTCCGGCGGCATCGTGGCGCTGCATTCGGGCTGGCGTTTGTGATCTCTGCACTGACCCACATCTCGCGCCTTGCCCGCGCCGGTTTCGTGTTTGCGCGCGAGGGCGTGTTCGGCGTCGTCGATCCCGCGCTGGTGCCGCCGCCCGGGCAGCTTGCGCTGAAGCTGGCGCGGCTGATCGAGCGCCGGTCCGCCAAGTCAGGTCCGCGGCTGTCGCGCGCGCTGACCCGGCTCGGGCCCGCCTATCTCAAGCTCGGGCAATTCCTCGCCACCCGGCCCGACGTGGTCGGCGTCGCGATGGCGCGCGATCTCGAAGCCCTGCAGGACCGGCTGCCGCCCTTCGCGCAGGAAGAGGCCGAAGCTGTCCTCACGCAATCGCTGGAACGGCCGCTGTCGCAAGCCTTTGTGCATCTGGGTCCGGCGGTTGCCGCAGCCTCGATCGCCCAGGTACATCGTGGCGAGGTCGAGCGCGACGGCGTGCGGCATCAGGTTGCGGTCAAGGTGCTCCGGCCCAATGTCGCCGCGCGCTTCCACCGCGACCTCAGCGACTTCTTCTTCGTCGCGCACAAGGCCGAAGCACATTCCGCCGAGGCGCGGCGGCTGCGGCTGATCGAAGTCATCAACACGATGTCGCGCTCGGTCGCGATGGAGATGGACCTGCGGCTCGAGGCGGCCGCGCTGTCCGAGATGGCCGAGAACACCCGCGACGATCCGGATTTCCGGGTGCCAGCGGTGGATTGGGATCGCACCGCGCACAGCGTGCTGACGATGGAATGGATCGACGGCATCGCGCTGAACGATCACGCTCGCCTTGCGGAGGCCCAGGTCGACCTGCCGGATCTCGGCCGCAAGGTGATCCAGAGCTTCCTGCGCCACGCGCTGCGCGACGGCTTCTTCCA
>DASVOL010000044.1:0-19086 GCA_036383375.1 Bradyrhizobium sp.
ACACCTGTGGTCCTACCCCCGTGCTTTCTACCTTTTTGCACGGGGCCCATGGGTGCGATCGGCACCCGGCTTTCCCTGCGCCCTCTGTTCAAGGAGAGGGCGGAACGAAGAGCAAAGCTCGGGCAATTCATGTCGCGAGAACGCGGATTCATGACTCACCGACCTCGCCACATATTCGGCGTCGTCCCGGCCTAGTGCGCAATTGCGCACGGGGACCGGGACCCATAACCACAAATGCCGATTGTTGTGCGCCGTTGGAACGACGAGTCCCGCCCACTACAATTGCTGCGGCGTAGGGGTCCCGGCCTTCGCCGGGACGACGATGGCGCAGTACTCCTCGTCGCCAGCCCCAGCGATTGTTCAATCCTTGCGCAGCTGCACACTATTCAACCGCGGCCCCGACCGGCGGTCCGCCCGGCGGGCGGTGCAGGAAGGTGATCGACGCATAGGCGCCGACCCAGGAGCCGGCTGCCGCGAAGGCGACGTAGAGCCAGTTCTCGGTGTAGCTGATCACCGCATAGGAGGAGAGCACGTACCAGACGCTGCTCCAGGTCGCAGCCGGCACGCGCTTGCGCGCGACGACTGCCGAGGTGAACATGACGTAGACCGCGTCGGTCGCCGCGGTCGCGAGGAAGACGCCGCCGGCGGTGAGGGGATCGATGGCAGCCATTGCAACTCCTGTTCGGGTCGGGCAGAGCTAAGGCATGGTCCGGAAAAGTGTGAAACGGTTTTCCGAAAAGATCATGCCCAAACAAGGCATGATCCGGGAAAGTGTGAAACGGTTTTCCGGTGAGATGATGCCAAATACGGGGTGAGATCGGGCATTGCCATTTTGTCATCATGCTCGGGCATAGAATAATCGCAAACAGGAATGCGCATGCAGGACATCCGTGAAATCCTTTCCGATGTCTGGACCGGCACCGGTGGCGCGCCGTCCGCGCTCGATGCGGTCACCTTGACCGGCGGCGAGCCGCAATTGCCGTCGTCGTTTCGTGTCGCTGCCGCAGCGCAGGTGCCGATTGCCGCGGCAGGCCTTGCGGCGGCCGAGATCTGGAAAGCCCGCGGCGGCGAACGGCAGGACGTCGTGGTCGACATGCGCCATGCCGTCGTCGAATGCCGCAGCGAGCGTTATCTGCGGGTCGACGACAAGCCGCCGCCGCCGGCCTGGGACAAGATCGCCGGCGTCTACCGTGTCCGCGACAACCGCTTCGTCCGCCTGCACACCAATTTCCCGCATCACCGCGACGCCGTCTGCAAGGTGCTCGGCTGCAGCGCCGAGCGCGACGAGGTCCAGGCCGCGCTGCTGCAATGGGACGGTGAGGCGTTCGAGACCGCGGCCTATGCGGCCGGCGGCGTCGTCGCCTTGATGCGCTCACATGACGAGTGGTCAGCGACGCCGCATGCAGGCGAACTTGCAAGACTGCCGCTGATCTCGATCGAGAAGATCGGCGAGGCCGCGCCAAAGCCGTGGCCCGCGGGGAAGCGGCCGCTGGCCGGCATCCGGGTGCTCGACCTGTCGCGCGTGATCGCCGGTCCCGTTGCCGGCCGCA
This sequence comes from Bradyrhizobium sp., assembly GCA_036383375.1. Lineage (GTDB taxonomy): Bacteria > Pseudomonadota > Alphaproteobacteria > Rhizobiales > Xanthobacteraceae > Bradyrhizobium. Next base: position 1,551 of record DASVOL010000044.1, read on the forward strand.
CGCTCGCCGCGCATGGCGCCGACGTGCTCTTGATCTCCGGTCCCGATTTGCCCGCTATCCCCTGGCTCACCATCGACACCGGCCGCGGCAAGCTGACGAGCTTTCTCGAGCTGCGCAGCGAGGAGGGCCGGGCCGTGATGCGCGGCCTCGTCGCGCAGGCCGATATCTTCTCGCAGGGCTACCGTCCGCAGGCGATTGCGCGGCTCGGCTTCTCGCCGGAGGAGGCGGCCCGCATCAATCCCGGGATCGTCTATGTGACACTTTCGGCCTATGGCCATGCCGGTCCGTGGGCGGACCGCCGCGGCTTCGACTCGCTGGTGCAGACCACGACCGGCTTCAATCACGCCGAGGGGCAGGCCGCCGGCGTCGATGGACCGAAGGAACTGCCGGCCCAGATGCTCGACCACGCCACCGGATATTTCATGGCGTTCGGTGCCATGATGGCCAGGGCCCGCCAGGCGCGCGAGGGTGGTAGTTGGCATGTCCGGGTATCGCTGGCGCAGACCGGACGCTGGCTGTGGAATCTCGGCCGCCTCGAAGGCGGCCTTGCCACCGAGGACCTGAAGGCGGACGCGGTGCAGCCGTTCATCGAGCGGCTTTCGTCCGGCTTTGGCACGCTGAGCTCGGTCCGGCATGCCGCCGTGCTGTCGCGCACCCCGGCCTATTGGTCCCGCCCGGCCATGCCGCTCGGCACCCACCCCGCAGCGTTTCCTGCCCCGGAGTTTCCCGGATGAGACATTCAGCCGTCGTTCAGGCTATCCGAACTTTAACGACCCGCACCGCCGAAGTGCGATTTTTAGGTTGTTTGAAACGCCAAATCGGCACTATTAGCGCACCGCTGGGGCCGTCCCGCCGGAAGCTGCAACGATCGACCCCGCGGACCGCATGCTGAAAGAGTTTATCAAGCGAATGCAGAGCTTTAGCCGCCCGCGCCTGCTCGTGGCCACGGCGGTGCTGGTGGTCGCCTGCGCGGGCGCCTATGGCTACACGCGTTTCGGCTCGGACAAGCAGTCAGCGTCGGAAGTCTCGAGCCAGTCCCGCAAGGGCGGCACGCGCTATGCGCCGTCGCCGGCCGAGTGGGCCAGCCTGACCTTCCAGACCGTGGCCGAGCACACCTTCCGCTCCGAACTGGTGACGGAGGGCAAGATCGGGATCGATGAGGACCGCTCCACCCCGGTCTACTCGCCCTACACTGGACGGGTGACCCGCCTCCTGGTGCGGCCGGGCGATACCGTGGTGAAGGGGCAGCCGCTGTTCGTGATCGAAGCGGCCGACACCGTGCAGGCGCAGAACGACTACGTTGCCGCGATGACCGGCCTCAACAAGGCCCAGTCGGCGCTCGATCTGGCCCAGATCCAGGAGAAGCGCGCCAAGGACCTGTCCGAGGGCAAGGCGATCCCGCTGAAGGATTATCAGACCGCGCAGGCCGCGCTGGTGCAGGCGCAGAACGATGCGCGCTCGGCGCAGACGCTGCTGGAAGCCGCGCAGAACAAGCTGCACATCCTCGGCTTCGGCGACGAAGCCATCACGACCTTGCAGCAGAAGGGCCGCCTTAATCCGGAGACGACGGTGTTCGCGCCGATCGGCGGCACCGTGGTCCAGCGCAAGGCCGGCCCCGGCCAGTATGTCTCGACCGGCGCCAGCGACCCGGTCTATGTGATCGGCGATCTCTCGACCGTCTGGCTGATCGCCTTCGTCCGCGAATCCGACGCCGACAATGTCGCGGTCGGGCAGGAGCTCAGCTTCAGCGTGATGGCGCTGCCGGGCAAGGTGCTGAACGCCCGGGTCAACTATGTCGCCGCCGCGATCGACGCGACCTCGCGCCGGCTGCTGGTCCGCGCCACCATCGACAACGCCGACAATCGGCTGAAGCCCGAGATGTTCGCCAATGTGACGCTGTATTCGAAGGGCGACCACCCGGCGGTGGGCGTGCCGAAACAGGCGCTGATCTACGAGGGCGATCAGGTTCGCGTCTGGGTCGCGAAGGCCGACGACAAGACCATCGAGCTGCGCCAGATCAAGCCCGGCCTCATCAATGGCGACCTGGTCGAGGTCGCCGGCAATCTCAAGCCGGGCGAGCAGATCGTGACGAAGGGAAGCCTCTTCATCGACCGCGCCGCATCCGGCACTTAAGACGCACGATCCGGAAGAGGGGAGCCGGCCTTCCGGATCGACCATGCCCACCCGAGAAAAATCCTCACCGTTGAAAGTGCCGATCTGAATGGATCGCCTCGTCGCCCTTGCCGTCAATCGCCGCTACTTGATGGTGGCCATGTTCGTCGTCGTCTTCGTCGGCGGCCTGCTTGCGTTCAAGCAGCTCAATATCGAGGCCTATCCCGATCCGACCCCGCCGATGGTCGACATCGTGACGCAGAGCCCGGGCCTCTCGGCCGAGGAGATCGAGCGCTACATCACGATCCCGATCGAGACCCAGGTCGCCGGCATCAAGAACCTCAAGACCATCCGCACCATCTCGCTGTACGGCCTGTCCGACGTCAAGCTGCAGTTCTCCTTCGACTACACCTATGACGAGGCGCTGCAGCAGGTGCTCAACCGCCTGTCGCAGCTCGCGCCGCTGCCCGGCAACGTGCAGCCCGGCATCTCTCCGACAAGCCCGATCGGCGAAATCTTCCGCTACCGGCTGAAGGGACCGCCGAACTACAGCGTGCTCGACCTCAAGACGTTGCAGGACTGGGTGCTGCAACGCCGCTTCCGCGCGGTGCCCGGCGTGATCGACGTCACCGGCTGGGGCGGCAAGACCAAGACCTACGAGATCCAGGTCGACTTCAACAAGCTGGTCGCCAACGGCCTGACGCTGCCGCAGGTGCTGCAGGCGGTGTCCAACGCCAACATCAATGTCGGCGGCAACACCGTGAACATCGGCTCGCAATCGGCCGTGGTGCGCGGCGTCGGCCTGATCCGCTCGATCGACGATCTCGCCAACACCATGATCTCGCAATCGGGCGGCAATCCGGTCCTGGTCAGGGACGTCGGCACCGTGACGATCGGCGAGAAGCCGCGGCTCGGCATCGCCGGTATCGACAATGACGACGACATCGTGCAGGGCATCGTGCTGATGCGCCGCGGCGAGCAGAGCTCGCCGACCATTGCCCGCGTCGAGCAACTGGTCAACCAGATCAACAACTCCTCGATCCTACCGCCGGGGGTCAAGATCGAGCGCATCTACGACCGCAAGGATCTGATCGAGCTCACCACCCACACCGTGCTGCACAACATGGTGGTCGGCATCCTGCTGATCGTGCTGCTGCAGTGGATCTTCCTCGGCGATCTGCGCAGCGCGCTGATCGTCGGCGCGACGATCCCGTTCGCGCTGTTCTTCGCCGTGATCATCCTGGTGCTGCGCGGCGAGTCCGCCAATCTGCTGTCGGTCGGCGCAATCGATTTCGGCCTGATCGTCGATGCCACCGTGATCATGGTGGAGGCGATCTTCCGCCGGCTGTCGCAGACCACGGCGCTGTCGGACGCCGAGCGCGAGCACATCTCCGACGACACGGTGATGGGGATGAAGAGCCATGCGATCCTGTCGGCCGCCGCCGACGTGTCGCGCTCGATCTTCTTCGCCGCGACCATCATCGTCGCCGCGTTCCTGCCGCTGTTCACGCTGGGCGGCGTCGAAGGCAACATCTTCGGGCCGATGGCGCGAACCTATGCCTATGCGCTGGCCGGCGGCCTGCTGGCGACGTTCACGATCACGCCGGCGCTGAGCGCGCTCATCCTGCCGGCGCATATCCACGAGACCGAGACCTGGATCGTCAAGAAGCTCGACGCGATCTATCTGCCGGCGTTGAACTGGGCGATCGCCAACCGCAAGATTGTGATGGCCGGTGCGGCCGGCCTCGTGGTCATGACCATCATCTTCGTGCGGTTCCTCGGCCTCGAATTCCTGCCCAAGCTGGAAGAGGGCAACCTGTGGATCCGCGCCACGCTGCCGCCGACGATCTCGCTGCAGGAAGGCAACGCCTATGTCAACGAGATGCGCAAGCTGATCAGCAGCCGTCCCGAGGTGGTGTCGGTGGTGTCGCAGCACGGCCGTCCCGACGACGGCACCGACGCCGCCGGATTCTTCAATGCCGAATTCTTCGCGCCGCTGAAGCCGGCCGGCGAATGGCCAGGCACGCATGACAAGGACGTGCTCACCGCGCAATTGCTCGCGCAGTTGCAGGACAAGTTCCCTGGCGTCGAATTCAACTTCTCGCAATACCTGCAGGACAACGTGTCGGAGGCGGTGTCCGGCGTGAAGGGCGAGAACTCGATCAAGCTCTATGGCAACGATTTGCAGGCGCTGACCGACACCGCCAACAAGATCAAATCCGTGTTGTCGACCGTGCAAGGTGTCACCGACCTCGCGGTGTTCACCTCGCTCGGCCAGCCGACCGTCCAGATCGATGTCGACCGGGCGCGGGCGGCGCGCTACGGCCTGTCGCCGGGCGACATCAACGCCACGATCAAGGTCGCCGTCGGCGGCGACACCGCGGGCGATCTCTATGAGCCCGGCAGCGACCGGCACTTCCCCATCATCGTCCGCCTTGCGCCGGAATATCGCAAGAGCGCGGAGGCGATCCAGAACCTGCGGATCGGGGCAACGAATCCGAATGGCGGGGTCACGCAGATCCCGCTCTCCGAAGTGGCCTCGATCAAGCTGATCTCCGGCGCTGCCTACATCTACCGCGAGCAGCAGGAGCGCTATCTGCCGATCAAGTTCTCGGTGCGCGACCGCGACCTCGGCAGCGCGATCCTGGAGGCGCAGCAGAAGGTCAACGAGCAGGTCCAGTTGCCGCCCGGCTCCCGTCTCGAATGGGTCGGCGAGTTCGGCAATCTGCAGGACGCGATCAAGCGGTTGTCGATCGTGGTGCCGATCAGCCTTGTGCTGATCGCGGTGCTGCTGTTCTTCAATTTCGGCTCGATGGTCGACACCATGCTCGCGATGAGCGTGATCCCGATGGCGATCTTCGGCGGCGTGCTCGGGCTCTTGATCTCGGGCATTCCGTTCAGCGTGTCGGCGGCGATCGGCTTCATCGCGCTGTTCGGCATCGCCGTGATGGACGGCATCATCATCCTGTCGCAGTTCAACCAGCTGATCGACGAGGGCTATGACCGGATGCGCGCGGTGATCCGCACCGGCGAATTGCAGCTTCGTCCGGTGTTGATGACCTGCGTCGTCGCCGGCATCGGCCTGTTGCCGGCGGCGGTGTCGGAGGGTATCGGCTCGCAGGTGCAGAAGCCGCTCGCCATCGTCGTCGTCACCGGCATGATGCTGGCGCCGCTGGTGATCCTGATCACGCTGCCGGTCCTGATCTCCTACTTCTCGCGCCGGCCGAAGGACAACTAGAGCATGATCCGGAAAAGTGTGAAGCGGTTTTCCGAAGAGATCATGCTCAAACAAGACAATCAGGTGAAGCCGTAGAGCCGTGCGGGATTGTCGACCAGGATGGTCTTGCGCACGGCCGCATCCGGCGCCCAGACCGGAAGCTGATTGAGGAGCCGGCCGTCGTCGATCTGGTACAGCGGCGTGACGTCGGTGACTTGCTTGCCCGCCGGCGTCACCGAGTTCGGGTGCGGCCAGTCGGTGCCCCAGACGATGCGCTCGGCATTGGCCGCGATCAGCGCCTGGGCCAGCGGCGCGGCGTCGGAATAGTCGGGGGCAAGCTTGGAGGCGCGATAGGCGCCGGAAATCTTGACATAGGCCTTGCCGGATTTGACCAGCGCGAGCAGGTCGTCAAATCCCGGCTGGCCCGTGCCGAGCGCGGCCTCGGCGCCGCCGAAATGGTCGAACACCACAGGGACGGGCGCTGCCGCGACCAGGTCCTTGATCGCGGTGATCATGGCGAGGCTGGTGAACAGCTGCACATGCCAGCCGCGCGCCTTCATCCGTTCGACCGCGGCCGAGAAGCGCTGCCGGCCGACATTGGGGTCGTTGACGCCGCCGGTCGCGAGGTTGAGGCGGATGCCACGGAAGCCGGCCTTCTGCATCGTGTCGAGATCGCTCTCGCTGGTCTTGTCGTCGATCACAGCGACGCCGCGCGCCGTGGGACCGCGCGTCGTCATGCCGAACAGCGTCGACGAATTGTCGGGGCCGTAGACGCTCGGCGTCACGATCACCACGCGCTCGACATGCAGCGCCTTGTGCAGCGCGCTCATCTCTTCCGGAGAGGCCGGTTCCGGGGTGTAGACGCGGCCGGCGAAGAACGGGAATTTCGCGGGGTCGCCATGGATGTGGGTGTGGCAGTCGCAGGCACCGGCAGGCACGTCGAAGTTCACCGGGGTGGATGGTTGCGATGCCTTGGAAAATGCGTTGCTGCTGGTCATGGTCACTCCCGCTGCGATGGAAGCCAGCATCATACTGCGTCGCGTCAGCATTGGACGTCTCCCTGCGTGCTCGGCTGTTATGCGCGCACTCCGCGCACCGGCATTGTTGATGGCCGGCGGGGGCGGAGGTTATCGGCGGAGAGAGCGGGCGGAAAGGGCCGGTTCGCGGTGCGAACGGTTCCGCAAAGCCTATTGTCCCGACGGTGTGCGCAGGCCGTGCCAGGCGTCGCGCACCTGATGGTAATGCACCTCGGGCAGATAGTCGGGCGTCTTGAGATTGAGCGTCTTGACGTCGAGGCGTCCGGTCGCGCTGAGCAGCGTATAGGACGCGATCACGCGGTCGCGCTGCGCGCCGATCAGCCGGGCCCGCGCGGTGATCAGATCCTGCTGCGCGTTGAGCACGTCGACCGTGGTGCGCTGGCCACCGGCGGCTTCCTTCTGCACGCCGGCGAGCGCAACCTCCGCGGCCTTCACCTCGGACTCGGAGGCCGACACCGCGATCTTGGCGCCCTCATTGGCAACCCATGCGCTGACCACGGCGGTCTTGGCCTGGTTGCGGACCTGGTCCAGCACGAGCCGGCTCTGCGCCGCGACTTCCTTGGCCTGCCGGGTCTGCGAGGCCGCGGTGCCGCCGTCGTAGATCGGCTGCGTGACCTGGCCGATCACCGAGGCCTGGTCGGTCCCGAAGGTGCCGAGCGTCTGGTCGCTGTCGCGGCTGCGGCTGACGCTGCCCTGCAGGGTGACATTCGGCATCAGGCTGCTCTCGGCGACGCGGATCGAGGTCGAGGCGACGTCGACGTCGAAGCCTGCCGCGGTCACGGCCGGATGCTCGCGCAACGAGAGCGCAATGGCATCTTCGCGGCTGCGCGGCAGCAGCCGGTCGATGGTGTCGGCCGGCCGCAATTGCGACGGCGGGCTGCCGACCACCTGCGCATAGGTGGCCTGGCTGATCGCGAAGTTGACCTCCGCGGCGTTGAGATCGGCGAGGCCGCGGTTGAGGCGGGCCTCGGCCTGGGCCGTATCGGTCGGCGTCACGTCGCCGGCATTGAGGCGGCGCTGGGTGATCGCCTGGGTCTCCTTCAGGAAGGCGACGTTGGAGCGCTGCGCCTCGACCAGGGTCTGGTTGGCCAGCACGTTGGTATAGGCGGTGACGGCGTCGAGCAGCACGCCCTGGCCGACATTGCGCAGCGCCTCGCGGCCGGACTGCACCTGCAATTCGGCGACGCGGACGCTGTTGGCGGTCTTGAAGCCGTTGAACAGGGTCTGGGTCACGGTGACCCCGATCTGCCAGGGCTTCAGCGTCGCGGTCTGGATGACGTTGCCGGGCAGTTGGTCGCGTACCGCCTGCAGGCCGACCGAGAGGCCGGCGATGATCTGGGGCCGGTAGCCGGCCAGCGCCTGCGGCACGTTCTCGTCGGTGGCGCGCTGGCGCGCCCGCTCGGCATTGAGCTGCGGATTGGTCTGATAAGCCTTGACCAGGGCTTCCGGCAGGCTCTCGGCGCGGGCCGCGGTGCCAGTCAGCAGCGCGCAGGCCAGCGCGCCAAGGCCGATGCCCGACAAAAGCACGCGCCTCGCTACGTCGCCAATATCAGCGGCACGCCCAACCATGTGATCCCGCAAACCAAAACCCGGCCGTCCGCTCTCGCCGATGCCGTCGTCACATCTACCTGTTTACGGGGCGGCGCCGCCACAGGCAAACCGCCACGCGACATCTGCACATCATTTCGGCCGTTGTCTGTTGCCGGTTCGTCACAGGCGAGCGCAATTGTCATATGAAGTATAAGTTCGAACCGCCGGCCGCCGATTCAGCGCGGCCGGTCATCCACTGCCTTGCCCGGGTTCATCGCAGATGCCAAAAATCTTCACTGACCCCGAGGCGATCGCGGAGCATATCGTTCGGGACGTCGGAACCGAACTTGTGGTGGGGCTGCCGCTCGGCCTCGGCAAGGCCAACCACATCGTCAATGCGCTGTATGCGCGAGCGGTCGCCGACCGCTCGATCAATCTGACGCTGTTCTCGGCGCTGACGCTGGAAAAGCCGAAGCCGAAGAGCCTGCTCGAACAGCGCTTCATCGGCCCGGTGATCGATCGCCTGTTCGGCGGTTATCCGGATCTCGCCTATGCAGAGGCGCTGCATCGCGGCGCGCTTCCGCCCAACATCAAGGTGATCGAGTTCTTCTTCCTTGCGGGGCAGTGGCTGCATCAGCCGTTCGCCCAGCAGCACTACATCTCCGCCAACTACACCCATGCGGCGTCATACCTGCTGTCGCGCGGACTGAATGTCGTGCCTCAGCTCGTCGCCAAGCGCGTGGTCGACGGCGTGGCGCGCTACAGCCTGAGCTGCAACACCGACACGACGCTCGACGTGCTGCGCGCCCGCGCGCAGGGGCGGGCGTCGTTCAAGCTGATCGGCCAGGTCAATTCCGAGCTGCCGTTCATGCCGGGGCCCGGCGATCTGCCGGCGGCTGAATTCGATGCGGTGCTCGACAGTCCTGACACCGATTTCCCGCTGTTCGCGCCGCCGTCGGAGCCGATCAGCGACACCAAATATGCGATCGGATTGCATGCCGCGGGTCTGGTCCGCGACGGCGGCACGCTGCAGATCGGGATCGGGCAGGTCGGCGATGCGCTGGCGCAGGGGCTCGTGGTGCGGCACCGCGACAACGCCCAATTCCACGGCATCATGCAGCGCCTTGCACCCGGTAGCGCACAGCTCGCGGCGGCCGAGACCGGGCCGTTCGAGACGGGCCTCTATGGCGTCAGCGAGATGCTGTTCGAGGCGTTCCTCGGGCTGATCGATGCCGGCATCCTCAAGCGCGACGTCGATGGCGTGATCCTGCACGGCGCATTCTTCCTCGGGCCGCAATCCTTCTACCGGGCGCTGCGCGAGATGACGGGCGAGCAGCTGGCGCGAATCCAGATGATGCCGGTGTCCTTCACCAACGAGATCTTCGGCGACGAGGACGGCAAGCGCCGGGCCCGCGTCGATGCCCGCTTCGTCAACAACGCGATGATGGCGACGCTGCTCGGCGCTGCGATCTCCGACGGGCTCGAGAACGGCCAGGTCGTGAGCGGCGTCGGCGGCCAGTACAATTTCGTGGCGCAGGCATTCGCGCTCGAGGGCGCGCGCTCGGTGCTGGCGCTGGAGGCGACACATCAGTCCGGCAAGCAGACGCAGTCGAACATCCGCTGGTCCTACGGTCACGAGACCATTCCGCGCCACCTGCGCGATGTCTTCGTCACCGAATACGGCGTCGCCGACGTCAGGGGGAAATCCGATGCCGACGTGATCGCCGCGATGTTGCAGGTGGCGGACTCGCGCTTCCAGGGCGAGTTAATGCGGCAGGCCAAGGATGCCGGCAAGCTGCCGCGCGATCACGAAATCCCGGCCGCTCACCGCGAAAATTATCCCGAGCGCATCAGCACGGCGCTGAAGCCCGCGCGTGAGGCGGGTCTGCTGCCGTCATTCCCGTTCGGCAGCGACTTCACCGACGTCGAGCAACGGCTGATTCCGGCCCTGCAGATCTTGCAGCAGGCGCAGCAGACCCCGCTGCAACTCGCCGGCCTGCTGTGGCAGGGGATGCGGCATCCGCCTGACGCCGCCGACCGCGAATGCCTGGCGCGGCTCGGTCTCGACAAGCCGACGCATTTCGCCGAGCGCGCCTATCGCGCGCTCGTGACCGCGGCGTTGCAGCGAAGTCGCGTGAATTAGCGGTTCTTGTTGACCGGCTTGCGCTTCTCGATGAAGGCCGCCATGCCCTCGGAGCGGTCCTCGAGCGCGAAGGTCGAGTGGAACAGGTTGCGCTCGACATTCATGCCTTCCGAGAGCGGCGTCTCGAACGCGCGGTTGATGGCTTCCTTGGCCATCGCGGCGGCCGGACGCGACATCGAGGCGATCTTCTCGGCCGCGGCGAGCGCCTCTTCCTGCAGCTTGTCGGCCGGAACGATCCGCGACACGAGGCCCGAGCGTTCGGCTTCCGCAGCATCCATCATGCGTCCGGTGAGGCAGAGGTCCATCGCCTTCGACTTGCCGATCGCGCGGGTCAGCCGCTGCGTGCCGCCGATGCCGGGGATGGTGCCGAGGGTGATTTCCGGCTGGCCGAACTTGGCGTTGTCGGCGGCGATGATGATGTCGCACATCATCGCAAGCTCGCAGCCGCCGCCGAGCGCATAGCCCGCGACCGCGGCGATGGTCGGCTTGCGGCAATTGGCAACGCGGTCGCCGCCGATCGCGGTGAAGTCGCTGTTGAACATGTCGATGAAGCCCTTCGGCTGCATCTCCTTGATGTCGGCGCCGGCCGCAAAGGCCTTCTCGCTGCCGGTGATCAGGATGCAGCCGATCTTGTCGTCGGCCTCGAGATCGTCCACCGCCGCGGCGATCTCGCGGAACACGCCGAACGACAGCGCATTCAGCATTTTGGGCCGGTTCAGCGTGATGACGCCGACCGGTCCCTTGCTTTCGACGATGATGAATTCGAACGTAGCCATGACGCAAACCCCGTGCCTGATTTGCGGTGCAATGTGCCCGCTGGCGGGATGCGCTTCAAGTGGCTGAAGCGAGGCTTTGGGCCGCGGTGCGGCGCACTCGCGCCGCAAGCCGCGAGGACCTCAGGCTAGGCCATGAACATGCGTGCCGCGGAGGCCACCGTGAGCAGGGCGCCGAAGCCGATGAAGATCTTCCCGATCAGCGAGGTCTGGTCCAGGCTCGCGCTGTCGCTGCTCGCCAGAACCGGGGCCGGCTTGGGTGCCGCTACGGCGACAGGCGGTGGCTGCGTCGGGGGCGTCTCCTGCTGGGCGGTCTGCTGTTGAACCGGCTGCGGTTGTTCCGCCGGCTGCTCCTGCTGCAGGGCCCGGTCGAGGTCGTTGAGCTGGTCGGATGCGACCACGCTACCGTCGGGTTGCGCGTCGCCGGGCTTGTCCGAGGCGGCCATCACCGGATTGGCGCTGGCGGGTGCAGTGCTCGCATTGCCGTCGCCCGACGTCAGTTCCGCATTGGCATTGGCGACCGTGGCGGGCATGCCCGCCGACGTCACGCTGCCGGCATCGCTGGTGGCCTTCTTGCTCTCGGATTTGTCGGCGGTCTTGTCAGCCGACTTGGAAGACTGGTGGCGCGCGTGGCGCCGGCCGTGCCGCGAACTCTGGTCCGCGGACTTGTCGGTCGAAGCATTGTCGGATTTCGCCGCGGCGGGATCCGAACCGGCCGCATGCACCGGCAACGGTCCGGCGAGATACACACAAAAACCCGTCAGCCCTGTCGCAACCATCAAGGCCAAGCGCCCGCTGGCTTTGATCTTCATTCTGATGATCTCCCCATTTTGCCCGCCCAAAGGCGAAATGAGACCCCGCTGCGTGTCCACACCGGGGCAAAAAAAGGGAATCTTCGGGCATCAGAGGGCAAAAGCTGGGCAATTTCGTCCAGGTGGACCGTCGACAGCAGCTGCACCGATGCGTGTCGGACCGATCAGTGTTATGAGCCCTTCCGTCTGCAAACCCGCCGGAGCGATTCTTTGAGGCTGATCCTCGGCGCGGCCCTGCCGGGGGACGACTATCACGAATTCGTGATGTTCTTGGCTTGCCGCGTAACAAACTGAAAGATCGGCCGAATTGCAATTCAGGAGCCTGCGTGCGCGAACGTGAGGATGAATGGACCGACCTGATGCGGTCGGCCATTTCAGGCGATGACGCGGCGTATCATCGCCTGCTCAAGGCCATCACGCCGGTACTCCGTGCCGCGGCGCGACGTGGCTTGGCGCGCGCGGGACAACCGGTCGATCAGTCCGAGGACATCGTGCAGGACATCTTGTTGGCGGTGCATTTGAAGCGACAGACCTGGGACACCAGCGCGCCGTTCGCGCCGTGGCTGTTCGCGATCGCGCGCAACAAGCTGATCGACGCGCTGCGCCGCCGCGGCAGGCGCATCTTCGTCAATATCGATGATTTCGCCGAGACGCTGCCGGGGGAAACGCCGGAGCCGACCGCGTCGCCCGGCGAGGTGACCGCCCAGTTGCAGGGTTTGCCCGCGCGACAGCGCGACGTGCTGCAATCGATCGCGGTCGACAGCACCTCGATCAAGGACACCGCCGCGAAATTCGCGATGACCGAAGGCGCGGTGCGGGTTGCGCTGCATCGTGGGCTTGCGAGCCTGACCGCGAAATTACGGGACCGATGAGCATGGACACCGATCAACTCATTCGAACCCTGACCGCCGACAATGCCTATCGCGCGCGTCCGATCGGCCTGGCGCTGATGTTGGCGCTGCTGGCGGCAGCGCCGGTTTCGCTGCTGATCTTCTTCGCCGAGCTCGGCGTGCGGCCCGACGTGATGACCGCGATGCATAATCCGTTCTTCGATCTGAAGTTCGCGGTGACGCTGGCGCTCGCCGCCTCGGCGATCGCGGTCAGCCTGCATCTGACGCGGCCGGAAGCCTCGCTGCGCAGCTTCGGCTGGTGGCTGCTGATTCCCGCCGGCATCCTCGTTGCCGCGATCAGCGGCGAGATGATGATGCCGCAGCGTACGCCGATGATGACGCGGCTGATCGGCAAGAACTCGGTGGCGTGCATGACCGCGATCCCCGCGATGTCGCTGCCGCTGCTGGTCGGCGCGCTGTACGGGCTCAGGCAGGGCGCGCCGGCGCGGCCCGCGATCGCCGGCGCAGTGGCGGGCCTGCTCTCGGCAGGCCTCGCGGCCACCGTCTATGCGTCGCACTGCACCGATGACTCGCCGCTGTTCGTCGCCACCTGGTACACGCTGGCGACCGCGATCGTCGCAAGCGTCGGCGCGCTGATGGGAGCGAGGGCGCTAAGATATTAGGCCGCGGGCGCTGACTGCTGCATGCGATGGAAGCGCAGCACCTGCTGCGCGGTCGATGGCCGCAGCCGCTCATAGGTGTCCTTGCAGGCCTGCAAATCGGTCGGTTCACCGCCCGAGATGTCGTCGCGCAGATTGATGATCGACCGCACCGTCGACCATGACAGTCCCGAGACTTTGGCCAGGATCATCACGCCCTCGGCGCGGGTTTCGATCATCATGTTCTCGGCGATGCTGACCGAAACGTTGGCGAGCGCGGCCAGCGAGGCATTGGTCTCGTCGAACTTGCCGGCCTCGGCGAAGGCCGCGAGCTGGAATTCGTCGAGCCGGCCGTCCTGGTAGAGTGACTTGACCAGCGCATGCGCGATCGTGGTGTCCGGCGTCACGGCGGCGGGCGCCGAGCGCGCGCGTCGCGTGGCTTCCTTCACCGCGATCGGAATCTCCTTGGCCTGCTGCGGGTTGGCAGCCTCGAGCCGCTGCCTGACCGTGTCCGAGGCCTTGGCGACCAGCTTGAGATAGAGATGCCGCGGAATGTTCGGGCGCAGGCCGACGCAGGTCGACAGATTGTCGTCGCCCTCGGCGCGGCTGACCAGCCGGGTGAAGCCGCGCTCGGTGAACTCCGCGCCGGGATTGTTGACCGCGCTTTGGATCACCTCGTCGTTGCCGCGCAGCACCAGCACGTCGGTGACGGCGCCGCTCAGCGTCTTGCGGTTGGAGATCGCGAGCAGATGCGCCTGGCTCTTGCTGCGCGCGGTCTCGATCAGGGTGTCGTCGTCGAGCCGCGGCGACAATGTCAGCACCGGGCCTGCGACTTCGATCAGGTCGTCGAATGCAAGGGTACGGATGGTTTGCGGCGGCGCGGTGTCGATCGGGGCGAGGCGGTTGGCGAGCAGCGCCTTGGCCGAACTTTCGATGTGCTCGAGCAGGCATTGGAAAACGTCGTCGAACAGCACGATCTGCTGGTCCGAATAGTTGACCGATCCGTTGATGAAGAGGTCGGTCACGCGGCGCAGCGTCTCGACACGGCGTGCGACGGTGCCGTGCGCGAGCGTCGTCTGCAGCTCGTCGAGCAGACTTTCGGGGGCGGTCTCGGGCTTCGAACTCATGACTCTGTCCTGGAGCAGTGGCGACGGATTCTCCGGCGCCGAATAGCGAAATGAAAGGGTGTTAGGCACTGGCGATGCGGTTGCGTCCTCTCGCCTTGGCTGCGTAAAGCGCGCCATCGGCGCGGGCGAGTAACGTGTCGGAGTTTTCGTGCGGCTTGAGCGTCGTGACGCCTGCGGAGATCGTCACCTGCATGCCGGGCGAGAATGCGCTCCAGTCGAGACCGGCGATGATCGCGCGCAGCCGCTCGAGCGCGCGCATCGCCTGATCCTGCGACAGGTCGGGCAGCACCAGCAGGAATTCCTCGCCGCCGTACCGGCCGAAGCGATCGATGCTGCGGAGATTGGCGAACATGCCGATGGCGAAGGTGCGCAACGCCTCGTCGCCGATCGGATGGCCGTAGACGTCGTTGATGCGCTTGAAATGGTCGAGGTCGATCAGCGCCACCGCGCAGGAGCTGCCGTTGCGGGCGCAGCGTGCGATCTCCTCCTCGAGCGTGCGCATGATGCTGCGGCGGTTGGAGGTGCCGGTCAATTCGTCGAGCTCGGCGAGCTCCTCGATGCGTCGGTAGGCCTCCTTCAGCTTCACCCCGCTCTGATACAGCGATTGCTGCATCGAGCTCGAGAAGATGCCGAGACACATGCAGCGCCCGATCGTCAGCGCGAACACCAGCATGGTGGCGAGGCGGTCGATCCTGGTGCCGGTCGGCATCCCGATCGCCTTGTCGGTGCCGAGGAACAGCGCGGCGAGGCCCAGCACCATGATGGTCCAGACAACAGCGGTCTGGCGCGCCGAGGTACGCAGTGCGCCGAAGCCGAACACCACGAACAGGTTGCAGAGGAACAGCACGCCGACTTCCGGCGCGATGTAGGTGAACACCAGCAGGTTCACCATGTTGACGGCCGATTGCGGCGCGACCAAATAGTGGTCGTGGAAGCGCTCGTGAAAGCCGCGCTCCGAAAGCAGCACATAGATGCCGACGAGGGAGAGGCCGGTCAGGGCATAGGTCGCCGCCACCGGCACCGATGTGGTGCCGGCATGCGCGTAGATCAGCAGCACGACGGCATCGAGCACGAAGCAGGCGGCGATCATCGCCTGGATCTGGCGGCGCTGCTTGGCCCGGCGAGCCAGGCGCTCGCGCGTCAGCCTGGGACGGCCGCTTTCCGATGCACCCGCGATCGGGCTGGGAAGTGACGACGCAGCGCTGCCCATGGTCTCGCCATTGCTGAAATCCGGCGAAAATCTAAGTGGGAAAGCCTTTAGGTTTGGTATCTTTCGGAACCGAATCTGCTCCGGTGAAACCCGGTCATCACCCTTGTTTCGTAAGGGGAATCCGTTCGCCGAGGCGGGTCGGGAGCGATCGGGGCGGGGGCTTGCGGCGGCGCCCGCTTTGCGACAGCGCTGGCTTGCCGGCAAAGCCTTGGTATGGTCGCGCCGGATGGTGCGAGTCCGCGAGAGTTTTCACTATTATGATACCGCTTATCGAGTCTCCGGCGATTTTTCCTCATTGGGATCGTCGACTGTGTCATAGATCACACATGCGGTGCGCACATTGCCGTAATGTGAAGAATCTTGCCTCTCGCGTCGAACCACGCACCACCCCCCTCAGACCAACTTTGCGAGACGGCCATTGAGCGCGACACAGGCGGCTTCAGACGAGGTTCTGATCGCTCGGATCGCTCAAGGCGACCGGCTCGCCATGCAGGTGCTGTACGGACGGCATCATGTCAGGGTGTACCGCTTCGGGCTTCGGCTGGTGCGGGACGAACAGGTGGCGGAGGATCTCATTAGCGAGGTCTTTCTGGACGTGTGGCGTCAGGCGGGCAAATTCGAGGGACGATCCGCCGTTTCAACCTGGCTTCTGGCGATTACCCGGTTCAAGGCGTTGTCTTCGCTGCGGCGAAGGAAGGACGCCGAACTGGACGATGAGGCCGCGAACGCGATCGAGGACACGTCCGACGATCCGGAAACGGTGGTGCAGAAGAAGGACACGGGTGACACGCTGCGTAAGTGCCTGACGGGACTATCGGCGGAACACCGGGAAATTGTCGATCTTGTCTACTATCACGAGAAATCCGTGGAAGACGTCGCTGAGATCGTCGGGATTCCGGAGAACACCGTGAAGACGCGCCTGTTCTATGCGCGCAAGAAACTTGCCGAGTTGCTGAAGGCAGCCGGTGTCGAGCGAGGTTGGCCATGATGGCTGCGAGCAACAAGAAGGTGCAGGGTCAAGATCCTGACGATGTCGAGATGCTGCTGCCCTGGCACGCGGCCGGCACGCTGAACGCGCGTGACGCGCGCCGCGTCGAGGACGCGCTCGCTTCCGATCCGGAGCTGGCCAGGCAGTATGCCGTCATCCGCGACGAATATGCCGAGACCATCGGCCTCAACGAGAGCCTCGGTGCGCCCTCGGCGCGCGCCATGCAGAAGCTGTTTGCCGCAATCGACGCCGAGCCGGAGCGCAAGCCGTCGGCGGGTGCACGCGTGTCGGCCTCCGTCTCGGAGTTCTTTTCGAAATTGTCGCCGCGGACGCTGGCCTGGTCATCCAGCGTCGGTGCGATCGTGGTGTTGCTCCAGGCGGGTGTGATCGGTGCGGTGCTGATGCGCAGCGAGCCCGCCTCGTTCCAGACCGCATCGCTTGATGCTGCCGAACAACGCAGCGCGCCGAGCGCGGCCATCGCGCCCAGTGCGCCGATCACCCGCGACCTCGGCGCCAGTGTGGCGGCCGCGCCGACGCGGCTGTTGGTGCGTTTCACGCCGGATGCCAGGATTGCCGACATCACGTCGCTGCTGGACAACTACCAGGGCTCGATCATCGACGGTAAGGCCGGCATGTTCCGCTTGCAGTTCCGCGCGATGGACAAGGACAGCGTCGCGGCATTGATTGCCCGCCTGCAGAAAGAGAAGATCGTCAGCCTCGCGGTCGAGACGCCGTAAACGGTAGCTGACGGTCTGCGCCGAGTTGAGGTCACCATGACCGCCAACGGCCGGACCCAATCGACGAACAGAGCGGCCATTGCGGCCGCCGTGTTGTTGCTGATGTCTGTTGCCGGCTCGGCCTACGCCCAGAATTTCATGCGATCACCGATCGGCGGCCGTCCGCAGCTCTCGATCGGGCCGCGGGTCAATCCCGGCATCGGCAGGGCCGGAGGTGGGTTGGACGGCACGGCCGGTCGCGCGCCGCTCCACGGCCCGGCGACGTCGTGGACCGACGATGGACCGAGATCGAGCCTGCCGCCGCCCCGTGCGCGCGACGCCCCCCGTTTCGCTGCCGATTGCGACGACGGCACGCGCCGAT
>DASVOL010000045.1:0-5214 GCA_036383375.1 Bradyrhizobium sp.
CAGGCAGCCGTTCGCAACCGATTGACATCACGATGCGAGCAGTTCCTTGAGCTTGGTATCGATGAAGGCGACATCGACCGGGTTGGTCCCCGGCCCGCCCGCGAAGTGGCCCCAGATCGACGGCACCGGCACGAACTTGGCATTCGGCATGTTCGCGACCTCGTTCTCGCTGTCTTCAGGCGGGAAGTAGAGATCGGTCTGGCCGGGCATGACATAGGCCTTGGCCTTGATTGCCTTCAGCGCAGCCTTGAGGTCGCCGTTGTAGATCTCGTTGGCACTGATATCGCCATTCTGCCAGGTCCACAGCATGGTGAGCAAATTGTTCGGGTCCTTCGGCAGGAAGAAACCTTCCCAGAACGCCACCAGGAAATCCTCCAGCGACGAATAGCCCATTGTCTTGATGTCGAGTTGCTCCCGGTAGAACGCCTGCGAGAAGCCCCAGCCGGCATAGACCCGCGCGGCGGCGCGCAGGCCGCGGGCCGGCTTGTCGGTGTACCAGCCCTCCTTCCAGGCCGCGTCCGCCGTGAGTGCGGCCTTCACGCCTTCGAGGAACACGTAATTGTGGCGCGAGCATTTCGCCGAGCCGCAGAACGGCGCCAGCAGGTCCATCATATCGGGATAGAGCGCGCCCCAATGGAACGTCTGCAACGCGCCCATCGACCAGCCGACGACCAGACGGATGTGCTTGATGCCGAACTTTTCGGTCACCAGCCGGTGCTGGGCGCGGACATTGTCATAGGCCGTCACCTGCGGAAAACGCGGTCCGTTATACGGCTCCGGCGTATTGCTCGGCGACGACGACAGGCCGTTGCCCAGCATATTGGGAATGATGATGAAGTACTTCGCCGGATCGAGCGCCATGCCCGGTCCGATCAGCCACTCATTGTCGTAGTGCTGGCCCGAGTACCAGGTCGGATAGACGATCACGTTGTCCTTGGCCGCATTGAGCTGGCCAAACGTCTTGTAGGCAAGCTTGCAGTCGCGGAGGGTCGCACCGCGCTGCAAGGTCAGATTGCCGAGATCATAGATCTGATAGTCGACGCTCATTGATGTACCCTTCTTGCTTGATCGAGCTTGTCGCTTACGCCGGACGCGCCACCTTTTCGGTGGACGATTCCACCCGCGCGATCGCCCCGTACACGATGCCGGCGACCAGCGCGGCTGATATCGCAGTGGACAGCCCCGGCATCAGATTTTCAACCGCAAATGCGCACAGCGACCCGATGCCCCAGGCGATGAAGGGCTTTGCGCGCCAGTCGACGTCCGCACGCGACCCGGTGCGCAACAGATACTGATCGACCAGGATGATCGCACCGATCGGCGGCACAAGGATGCCGAGCAGCGACAGCCACTGGATGAAGAACGCCCAGACGTTGCCCGCGGCGACGACGATGCCGATGGCGCCGAGGATCACGGCCATCAGCCGCATGTTGGTGCCGAGGATGCGCGACCAGCCGGTGGCCGCGTTGTACAGGCAATGCGAGCAGACCGAGCCGAGATTGGCGTAGAGGAAGATGAACGCGAGAATGCTGAGCCAGGTGAGCTGCTTGCCATTCATGTAGCCGAACATGTTGTCGACACCGAACGGGTTGGCATTCGGCACCGCAAGCGCAGCCGTCATCACGCCGCCGACCAGCATCGCCACCAGATTGGCGAACGGAAACGCGCTGAATGTCGAAAACAGCGACGCCCGCGGACTCGGTGCCCAGCGGTTGAAGTCTGCGGTCACCGTGCCGGCGTCGATGAACAGCGCGAGCACCACCGTAAGGCCGACGCCCATCGACATGCTGGCGACGCCGTTATTGCCGGCATAACTGAAGATCGCCGCTGCCGTCGTGGTCGAGGCGGCATCGGCCGCGACCCAGAGGCCGAGGACGACAAACAACGGCACCGACGCCAGCCCGATATAGTGCAATCCCTTCACGCCTACGAAGGTGATCCCGATATAGAGCACGCCTGCGACGATGGTCATGGCCACATAGTTGAGGCCGTAGGTCGAGGAGATCAATGCGCCGGTAATGCCGGTCTGCACCGCATACCAGCCGAGCAGCAGGGTCGACAGCAGGCCGGACGCCAGCACGTAGCCCTTCTTGCCGAACACGATGCTCGCGATCAGCGCGAAGTTCATGCCCTTCCGCGTGCCGATCAGGCCGAGCGCGCCCACATAGGCGAACATGATCAGATTGCCGATGATCATCGCCATCAGCGCATTCTTGAATCCCATGCCCAGCACCAGCAACGATCCCGTCATTGCGCCGGTGATGATCATCGGAAAGCCCAGCCACACCATGGTGACCGAGAAGGCGCTGCGCCGGGCGCTGATCGGCACCGGCTCATGCTCGAACTCGTGGCCGAGAAGGTCGTCGATCTGCCCCTCGGCCTGATGCACCAGTCCGCTATTTGCTTCGCTGCTCATGGTAACCCCCGTTTCCCGCTGCAACAGTTTCAGAACCGCGCCGGCGCGAATGATCGCGCCGGCACAGCTCGCCTTTTCCAATCAACGATGTGCGACTTTCTGGTTCGGAATGCCCTCGATCGGACACTCGTCGGTCCCGACGGTCGGACGGGTCATGGCCTCAACCATTTCCCGCGTACCTTCGGGGTCCGTGATCCAGTTCTTGTAGAAGGTGTAGGGACAGACCGCGTGGCCGCGATCGCCTTCTCCTGAGTTGATCAGGCCGGTATAGCCGCGGTGCATCAGCTTGAAGAGATGGTTCTGCGACTGCATGTTGCGGCGGGCGTCGCGGATCAGCGACACCGAAAGCTGGGCGTACTGGATGCCGTTCTCCTCGGTGCCGCACTCGCCGAGCGTCCGGCCGTCGAAGCCGATGAGCGCGGAATGGCCGAAGTAGGAATAGACGCCGTCGAAGCCGGAGGCGTTGGCGACCGCGACGTAGCAGTTGTTGGCCCAGGCCATCGATTTCGAGATCTGGATCTGCTGCTCTTTGGCCGGATACATGTAGCCCTGGCAGCGGACGATCAATTCGGCGCCGCGCATCGCGCAGTCACGCCAGATCTCCGGGTAGTTGCCGTCGTCGCAGATGATCAGGCTGATCTTCAGCCCTTTCGGCCCTTCCGAGACGTAGGTGCAGTCGCCGGGATACCAGCCCTCGATCGGCACCCACGGCATGATCTTGCGATACTTCTGAACGATCTCGCCCTTGTCGTTCATCAGGATCAGCGTGTTGTACGGCGCCTTGTTGGGATGCTCCTCGTGGCGTTCGCCGGTCAGCGAGAACACGCCCCAGACCTTGGCCTTGCGGCAGGCGTCGGCGAAGATGCGGGTTTCCTCGCCCGGCACTGACGACGCCGTCTCGTACATCTCCTTGGAGTCGTACATGATGCCGTGGGTCGAGTATTCCGGGAAGATCACGAGATCCATGCCCGGCAGGCCGAGCTTCATCCCCTCGACCATCTTGGCGATGTTGCGCGCGTTATCCAGCACCTCGGCCTTGGTGTGCAGGCGCGGCATCTTGTAATTGACCACGGCGACGCCGACCGTGTCCTTGCTGCTCGATATATCTCCATGCAACATGTCTCGACTCCCTTTCTGAACGATAATTCCCGCTACACGGCCATGTGCAGCTGGATGAGATCATCGGTGAGCTCACCGATCGCGCCCTTGGCGACAACGCGTCCCTTTTCGAGCAACGCGAAGCGGTGAGACGCGCGCCGCGCAAACGCGACATTCTGTTCGACCAGCACGACGGTGATGCCGCGCTCGCGGTTGAGGCGGGTGATCACGTCCTCGATCTGCTCGACGATGTTCGGCTGGATGCCCTCGGTCGGCTCGTCCAGGAGGATGACCTTGGGCTGGGCAAGCAGCGCGCGCGCGATCGCAAGCTGCTGCTGCTGACCGCCGGAGAGATTGCCGCCGTAGCGATTGAGAAAATCCTTGAGCACCGGAAACAGTTCGAGCACCCACTCCTCGATGCCATTGGCCGATTTCGCCGCGAAGGTTCCGAGCGTCAAATTCTCTCGCACGGTGAACTTCGGCAGGATGCCGCGGCCCTGCGGCACATAGGCGATGCCGGCCTTGGCGCGCTGATAGGTGCGCAACGGCGAGATGTCGGCGCCGTCGAGCGACAGTCGTCCGGTGCACCGATCCATCAGGCCGAGGATGCTGCGCATCAGCGTGGTCTTGCCGACGCCGTTGCGACCGAGCACCGACAGGAATTCGCCGCTGCCGACCATCAGGTTGATGCCCTGCAGGGCGCGGCTGTTGCCATAGAACGCGTCGACGTCGGTCAGCTCAAGCATGGCTGATGCCTCCCGATCCGAGATAAGCGCGGCGCACTTCCGGATGCGCCTCCACTTCCGCCGCGGTGCCCTCTGCCAGCATCTGCCCCATATGCATCACTGAAATGATGTCCCCGATCGCCTTGACGAAACCCATGTCGTGCTCGACCACGATCAGCGTGTGCTTGCCCTTCAGCCGTACGAACAGTTCGGCGGTCTTGCGGGTTTCCTGCGCTGTCATACCGGCGGTCGGCTCGTCCATCAGGATCAGCTCGGCGTCCTGGGCGACCAGCATGCCGATCTCGAGCCACTGGGTCTGGCCGTGCGACAGGTAGGCGGCCGGCCGGTCGAGCTGCTCGGTGAGCCCGACCAGTTCGGCAAGTCGTTCGATGTCGTCGCGCCCGGCATTGCCGATGTTCCAGCGCAGATTGCCGAACACGGAGGTGCGACGCGCCCGCGCCACTTCGAGATTGTCGCTGACCGAGAGCTCGCGGAATACGCTCGGCACCTGGAACTTGCGGCCGACACCGGCGCGGGCGATCTCGTATTCCTCGAGCTCCTGCAGCGCCGTGCCGTCAAAGCTGACGGTGCCGGCGCTCGGCTTGACCTTGCCGCAGATGATGTCCAGCGCCGTGGTCTTGCCGGCGCCGTTCGGCCCGATCAGGCAGCGCAGCTCGCCCTTGCGCACGCTCATGTTGAGCGAATTGAGCGCCTTGAAACCGTTGAAGCTGACCGAGACGTCGCGGAGGTCGAGATGCGAGCTCATGTGCTGCCCTCCGTCTGGCTGACACCGCGTGCGACCGCGCTGCCGGCCGCCTGTCTGCGCTGGGCAACCCAGCGCCATGTGGACTGCGCGAGGCCGGCGAGCCCCTTCGGCAGGAACAGCACCACGAGCACAAACAGCGCGCCCATCACCAGCGTCCAGGTTTCCAGGAACGCCGCGGATTCCGACAGCGCGCCCTGCATGCCCGCGAC
>DASVOL010000046.1:0-1753 GCA_036383375.1 Bradyrhizobium sp.
GGCCGCCCGCGATCAGGGTCTCGGTGATCGACGGCGCGCGATAGCCTTCGGCATAGCTCACATAGGGCGTGAAGCCGGCCACCGGCGTGACGCCGACCGTGATCTTCGGCGACAGCCGGTCGCCGCTGGTCGTGGTGTTGATCGAGGTGAGCTCGTAATGGTCGTAGCGGACGGCACTGACGAGTTCGAGCCAGGTCGAATAGTTCTGCTTCAACTGCACGAAGCCGCCGGACACCGTGCGTTGGCCGCCGGGCGTCGTGATGTTGGAGTTGCCGCGCGAGTCGAAGGTCTCGACATCGTCGCGGAAGGCGTCGAAGCCGTAGGTCACGGCGTTGCGCCAGTCGCCGAAATTGAAGCGAGAGGTGTTGTTGACGTCGAGGCCCACAGTGTCGAGCGAATAACCACGCTTATCGCCGACGCAGCCGGAGATGTTGTTGCCGGGATTGGCGAGCGTGCAGACGCCGCCGCCTGTGGTGATGCGGTTGTTGTAGGTCTTGACCTGGTCGTTGTCGGTGCGGTTGCCGTAGACTGAGATGTTCCAGTCGAACAGCATGTCGTCGGGCTTGGAGTATCGCCAGCTCAGCGTGCCCGTGTAGTTCCTTGCATCGGAGGCATAGACCGAGGAGCCTGCGATCGCCGCCAGCGGCGCCGCCGTCGTGGTCGGGCCGCGGTTCGGCTGGCCGATATTGTACTGGTAGTCTTGGAAGACGCCGCCGATCTTGAACTCGTGGCCTTCGGCCGGGCGGATCGTCACCTTCATCAGGCCGGCCGCGATATCGTTGCCGGTGTTGCCGATCTCGGTGCCCGCGCCGTCCTTGTAGTTGTTCTGGGTACGGTAGACCGCGCCGCCGAACACATCGACGTTCGGATCGGCGCGCACGCCGCCGAACACCGAGCCCATGCCGCGATCCTTGTTGCTGCCGTAGGAACCCGACATGTCGACGCCCCAGCGTTCGCCGGGACGCACCACATCGTCGATATCCTTGGTGCGGAACGAGACCACGCCGCCGATCGCGCCGGAGCCGTAGATATTCGCGGTCGGGCCGCGCACCACATCGACGCCGCCGATCAATTCGGGATCGAGGAAGAAGGAGCCGTTGGCATTGTGGCCGGTGCGCTGATAGTTCTGCCGCGCGCCGTCGACCACGACGGCGACACGGCCGAAGTCCTGCAGGCCGCGGATGTTGATGACGGTCGCCGGATCGTCGCCGCGCTCCTGGAACGAGACGCCGGGCACGTTATAGAAGATGTCCGACACCCGGTTCGGCTGCAGGCCCTGAATCTTCTCCAGCGTGACCGAGCTGACCGGCGCCAGCGCGTCGATCGCGCGCTCTTCAGTCTTCGACGCGACAGCCGTGATGGTGTCGAGCGATTGCACCGGCACCGCGCCGATCTGCGCGCGCGCATTCATCACAGGCGACGCCGCCTGCGGGTTGGCCGCGGGCTTCGGCTTGCGTTGGACCTGCTTCGGCCGCTCGGTCGCGGGACGCGCCGCCGACGCATCGGCGGTTTGCGCCAAACCGCTTGCCGGCAGCGCTGCCGAAAATGAAACCACCGACACACCCAAAATCAAGGCGCGCGAAACCCTAGCCCCGTCAGCCATTCTAGCCCCAGCCCGATCATCGCTTTTCTGGTTTGGCTGGCGTGCGCTCCACTGAGCGGCTTGCTGGCTACGTTGCGATGCAAGCCACAAGCTCGCATCGTGTGATGATTGGTTACGAGCCGGCAACAAAACGGTCAAGAATGCGGCGGC
>DASVOL010000047.1:0-21621 GCA_036383375.1 Bradyrhizobium sp.
GAGAAGAAAAATCGCGGCGAGTTTGCGCATGCATCGAGTTCCCGGTTAGGCGCAGAGAATAGCATCGCAGCGGCGTCGGCGCCAATCATCACGACATCGAGCTACGGCAGTTGTAGAGCCAGGGGCTGGGCTTCCCAAGCCTCAGGCCGTTCCTTACGCCCACCTTTCCCTCGGTTGTGACGGAATTGAAGTACCGCATGCGGAATCCGCCTTTGGTCTGAGGATCGTCCTCCCTTAGCAGCACGATCCAGAACGTCTTCTGATTAAATTTCTCGAACTTCGGATCAGCGTTGCGGATGGTGATCTTCAGCATTGAAGGCGACGTCATCTCTGCGCCATCAACAAAGGTCGCATAAATCGATCTCATACCGAAATCGAGCTCGCGCCTCGCAAGCCCGTGGGCATCCTCGGAGTAGATCGTACGAAAGTGGTCTACCGACGCTGGCTGCCTGCAGTCGTCCGCCCAGACGCCTGTCAGGCCAAAGCGTTTCAGAACATCCCAGGCCGATTCAGCCGCAGACGCGGAACACGTCGCCGCAAGAAAGAATATCAACGCCGCTACGGATTGGGTCATGCCGTTCAGGAGCCGCGATTGATCCGCCAGAACCACATCGTCGAAGGCTGGTAGGCGGCGAGAGATTCGAACTCCCGACCCTCTCGGTGTAAACGAGATGCTCTAACCAGCTGAGCTAGCCGCCCTTACCTGCGCGCCTCTTTAGCCTCGCCCGCCCCCCGGGCGCAAGATCGCCAACGCCGTAAGGCCTCAATCGATAGGCTTCAATCCTTGGGCCGGGCCGGCAATCCCTTGAGATCATTGATCCAGGGTGCGGCGGAGCGGCACCAGACCTGGCGTCGCGGGGCCAATTCGCCGCGCTGGCGAATGCTGCCCCAGCGGATCCCCCAATCGTCGGGACCGCCATCCTCGCCGCTCGTGAACAACGGGGAACCGCAATCGCCACAAAAGTGCTGGAAGCGGATCCGGCCGTTATCGCCCCGCTTATCGTAGACCTTCGGCGCACGTCCGGTCAGCCGGACCTGCTCGGCGGCGCAGGTCACCGTGACGCGATAGGGCGAGCCGGTCAGCGCCTGGCAGTCCGTGCAATGGCAGATCGACACCCGTTCGGGATCGATCTCCGCCTGATAGGTCACAGCCCCGCAATGGCATTGCCCGTCGATCTGCATCTGCGTTCTCCCAATTCGGCGCCGCGCAACAAGGCGGTCGCCCAAGAGGTCGTTCCCGAGGATGCGGCCCGCAAGGCATCCCTGCGGTGCCCTGTTGGGACAATACTGGTATCCCAAAATGAGATTGTTTGGGATACCAAATCGGGATACTTCGACAAGGTTCTAAACTCCACTTCCAGACCAGCAGGCCGCCATGTCGCAGATGCTCCAGATCCACGCCCAGCTCCGGGAGATGATCCTCTCCCTCGACCTCGGTCCCGGCGAGCGGCTGACGGAGCGCTGGCTCGAGAGCCGTTTCGAGGGATCGCGCACGCCGATCCGCGCCGCGCTGGTGCGGCTCGAAGGCGAAGAGCTGGTCCGCCGCGATGGCCGCAACTGGATCGTCGCACCGATCGACCTCGGTGAGCTGGAGGCGCTGGCGGAGTTCAGGACCCCACTGGAGACGACGGCCGTTCGCCTCGCCTGCTCGCGGGCGACCGCGGCCGACATCGCTGGCGTCGAAGAGATGCTGGATGCCTGCAAGTCCGGCGCGCCGCGCGAGGAATGGCACCGGGTCGGCACCGACTTTCATGTCGAGATCGCGCGCCTCTCCGGCAACCCCTTCATCGTCAAGGCGATCGCTGGCGCCATGACCCGGCTGTCGCGGGCGCGCTGGCTCGAAGTGTGGACCGAACCTTCGCGCGAGCAGGCCTGGCGCGAGCACCGGCGCATTCTCGGCTTCATCAAGGCGAACGATCCGGATGCGGCCGCGCGCGAAGCCGCCAATCACATCACCGACACCCGCGATCGCCTGTTGCGTTCGCTCAACGAAGATCGCCGCGGCCTGCGCGCGCGCGGCTTCGCCGTGATCGGGCTGCGCTGACATGAACATGGAGATCGATCGTGAAGCGGCGCTGGACGCCGGCCCCTGGAAGCGCAACCTCATCGTCTGCGTGTTCGGCTCCTTCACGACCATCGTGGGGATGACGCTGCTGCTGCCATTCCTACCGCTCTATGTCGAGCAGCTCGGCGTGACCGACCATGCCGCGATCGTGCAATGGTCGGGCGTCGCCTACGGCGCGACCTTCTTCAGCGCGGCGCTGACGGCGCCGCTGTGGGGGCGCCTTGCTGATCGTTATGGCCGCAAGCTGATGCTGATCCGCGCCAGCCTCGGCATGGCGGTTGCCATGTCGCTGATCGGCATGGCGCACAACGTCTACGAGCTGGTCGGCTTGCGGCTGTTGACCGGCCTGCTCGGCGGCTACGCCTCGGGCTCGACCGTGCTGGTCGCGTCGCAGACGCCGAAGGCGCGGTCCGGCTGGGCGATCGGCGTGCTGTCGGCGGGCATCATGGCCGGCAGCCTGGTCGGTCCCTTGATCGGCGGCGTGCTGCCGGGCCTGATCAGCATCCGCGCGACCTTCTTCCTGATCGGCGGCGTCATCTTCATCACCTTCCTCGGCACCACCTTCCTGATCCGCGAGGAAGCGCGCCCGAAGACGGCGAAAGGCGCTAGGGCGCGCGGCGGCTGGTCGCTGGTTCCGGACAAGCGTCCTGTCATCGCGATGTGGGGCACCGGCCTGCTGCTGATGATCGCCAACATGTCGATCGAGCCGATCATCACGGTCTATGTCGCGCAACTGGTCGAGACGCCGCAGGTGACATTCATCGCCGGCCTCGTGATGTCGGCAGCGGCGTTCGGCAGCCTGCTGTCGTCGTCGCATCTCGGGAAGCTCGCCGATCGCGTCGGCCATTGGCGGATCATCACCATCTGCCTGGCCGCCTCGGCGCTGCTGCTGATCCCGCAGGCCTTCGTGGTCAGCGGCTGGCAGCTGATCCTGCTCCGCTTCCTGATGGGGCTCGCGCTCGGCGGCCTGTTGCCCTGCATCGCAAGCGTGATCCGGCACAACGTGCCTGACACGGTCACCGGCAGCATGCTGGGCTACTCGATCTCAGCGCAATATGCCGGCCAGGTGATCGGCCCGCTCGCCGGCGGATTCATCGGTGGCCATATCGGCATGCGCGCGGTGTTCCTCGGCACCAGCGTGCTCATGGCACTCGGGGCGATCGGCAATTTCGTCATCGAGAAACGAGAGTAGTTGCGCACGGCGGCGCATTGGCAACCGTGTGCGCTTCGCGGCGCACGGGGCAACCCGCTAGCCTGGTCTGGCGGCCCGCCGCGAGACCAGACGCCTCATGCCAATAGTTCGGTCCGGTATTTCGCGGACAGTGCCTTTGCTCTTTCAATGCGTTCAGCCCGCTCGGCCTGACTGAGGTTGGGCGGCGGCGCAGTACGACTCGCGACCGGATCGCCCACCGCCAGGAATAACTCCTCCTGGCCTGCCGGCGTGCACATGCAGAGCATACGGACCGGCTTGTCGGACTTGTTCTTGAACGCATGAGGCGCGTTCGCGGGGATGTTCACGGTCGAGCCGGCGCCCGCCTGATAGGGCTGCCCCCGGAAGATCAGCTCAACCTCTCCGTCAAGAACGGTGAACATCTCCTCGAAGTCGTGGCGGTGCGGCGGCGGGCCGCCGCCGGGCGGCACCAGCATGTCGATCAGACAGTAGCGGCCGCCGGTCTGCTCGCCGGACACGAGGATGGTGTAGGTGCCGCCGACGATCGAGACATGGCGAAGCATCGGATCGTCGGAATGGGACAGCGTAAGCTTCCGGTTGATATCGTCAGGGGGCAGTGACGCGCCAGGCTGCGTGGTCATCTGATCGCTTCCTTCTGAACGGGGATCGGCTTCAGAAACGCTTCGTGTCGAAGGCCAGACTGCATCAAACGATTTCGTCCCCGACGTGACGCTCTGACCGCCAGACGGCATTTATTGTCAACGCATGGTCT
Organism: Bradyrhizobium sp.; assembly: GCA_036383375.1. Classification (GTDB taxonomy): domain Bacteria; phylum Pseudomonadota; class Alphaproteobacteria; order Rhizobiales; family Xanthobacteraceae; genus Bradyrhizobium. The sequence continues at coordinate 4,009 of DASVOL010000047.1, forward strand.
CGTGCGCGAGATCGGCCTCCATCCGCACCGATGCCAAAACAAAAACGGCGCCCGAAGGCGCCGTTTCATGATTTCGGTTGGAGCTCGCTTCAGTGCGCCGTCAGGCCGCCGGACGCCTCATCCGAAGCGTCGGGCTTGACGTCGACCTTGCTGGTCTCCTCTTCCCAGACGATCGGCGCAGGCACACGCGTCAGCGCCTTGGCAACGACCTCATCCAGCCGCGAGACCGGAATGATCTCCATGCCGCCCTTGATCGCATCGGAAATCTCCGTGAGATCCTTGGCGTTGTCCTCCGGGATCAGCACCGTCTTGATGCCACCGCGCGCGGCGGCCAAGAGCTTCTCCTTCAGGCCGCCGATCGGCAGCACGCGACCACGCAGCGTGATCTCGCCGGTCATCGCGACATCGTGGCGGACCGGAATGCCGGTCATGACCGAGATGATCGCGGTGGCCATCGCCACGCCGGCGGACGGACCGTCCTTCGGCGTTGCGCCCTCCGGCACGTGGACGTGGATGTCGCGGCGATCGAACATCGGCGGTTCGATGCCGTAGACGATCGCGCGCGAGCGGACGTAGGACGCCGCCGCCGAGATCGACTCCTTCATCACGTCGCGCAGATTGCCCGTGACAGTCATCTTGCCCTTGCCGGGCATCATGACGCCTTCAATGGTCAACAGCTCGCCGCCGACATCGGTCCACGCCAGACCGGTGACGATACCGACCTGATCCTCGTCGTCGATCTCGCCGAAGCGATACTTCGGCACGCCGAGGAACTCTTCGATGTTCGCCTCGGTCACCTTCACCGACTTCTTCTTGGAGATCATCAGCTCCTTCACCGCCTTGCGGGCGAGTGTGGAGAGCTCACGCTCCAGGTTACGCACGCCCGCTTCGCGGGTGTAGCGGCGGATCATCAAGAGCAGGGCCGCGTCGTCGATCGACCATTCCTTGGAGTCCAGACCGTGCTTGGAGAGCGCGCTCGGGATCAGGTGCTTGCGCGCGATCTCGACCTTCTCGTTCTCGGTGTAGCCGGCGATCCGAATGATCTCCATGCGGTCCATCAGCGGGCCGGGAATATTCAACGTATTCGCGGTCGTGATGAACATCACGTTGGACAGGTCGTAATCGACCTCCAGGTAATGGTCGTTGAAGGTCGAGTTCTGCTCGGGGTCCAGGACCTCAAGCAGCGCCGACGACGGATCGCCGCGGAAATCGGCGCCCATCTTGTCGATCTCGTCCAGCAGGAACAGCGGGTTCGAGGTCTTCGCCTTCCGCATCGACTGGATGATCTTGCCCGGCATCGAGCCGATATAGGTGCGGCGGTGACCGCGGATCTCGGCTTCGTCACGCACGCCGCCGAGGGACACGCGCACGAACTCGCGGCCGGTCGCCTTCGCGATCGACTTGCCGAGCGAGGTCTTGCCGACGCCGGGAGGCCCGACCAGGCACAGGATCGGTCCTGTCAGCTTGTTGGCGCGCGACTGCACCGCGAGATACTCGACGATACGGTCCTTGACCTTCTCGAGTCCGTAGTGATCGGAGTCCAGCACCGCCTGCGCGGCCTCGAGGTCCTTCTTGACCTTGGACTTCTTGCCCCACGGAATCGACAGCAGCCAATCCAGATAGTTGCGCACGACGGTCGCTTCCGCGGACATCGGCGACATCTGGCGCAGCTTCTTCAGCTCGTGCTGGGCCTTCTCGCGCGCTTCCTTGGAGAGCTTGGTCTTGGAGATCTTCTCCTCCAGATCGGCCAGCTCGTCGCGACCTTCGTCGTCGCCGAGCTCCTTCTGGATCGCCTTCATCTGCTCGTTCAGGTAATACTCGCGCTGGGTCTTCTCCATCTGGCGCTTGACGCGCGAGCGGATGCGCTTCTCGACCTGCAACACCGAGATCTCGCTCTCCATCAGGCCGAGCACCTTCTCCAGGCGCTGGGTGACGGACAACGTCTCCAGGATCGCTTGCCGATCGGCAATCTTGACCGCGAGATGCGAGGCAACGGTGTCGCCGAGCTTGGCGAAATCGGTGATCGCCTGAACCACGCCGACGACTTCGGCGGAGATCTTCTTGTTCAGCTTCACATAGCTTTCGAAGTCGGACACGACCGAACGCGCCAAGGCCTCGGCTTCGACCGAGTTGGCGTCAGTGTCGGCGAGCGCGACCGCGGTCGCCTCGTAGTACTCGCTGCGGTCGGAATACTTCTCGACACGCGCGCGCTCGAGGCCCTCGACCAGCACCTTCACGGTGCCGTCGGGCAGTTTCAGGAGCTGCAGCACGCTGGCGAGCGTACCGGTCTCGTAAATTGAATCGGGAGCCGGATCGTCATCCGACGCGTTCTTCTGCGTCGCGAGCATGATCAGCGCGTCGTTCTTCATCACCTCTTCGAGCGCGCGGATCGATTTCTCGCGACCGACGAAGAGAGGCACGATCATGTGCGGGAAGACGACGATGTCGCGGAGCGGCAACACCGGATAGGAGTGGCTTTCGCCGTGGACGATCGTTGGCCGGGGTTTTGAGGTCGTCATGGCCTTATCCTTTTGTTTTGCCCCCTTGCACGCAGTCCGCCTGCTTGCGCAACCGCCACAAGGTGCCTTGGTGATCCGGAATTAGATTGCCGTCAGCAGCCACATATTCCGCATCGTAAAGCGACGAATCTCAACACATGAGATCCCGCGCCGATAGCATTAGGTGGCTATCAGGCGGGGGGGTGTCAAGTCTGAGAAGTGCCGGGAAATATAGGCTAAACAGGCATTTACTGCGACGCGAAAATGGCCTGCTGCTACGCCACAACGGCCGCCGGATCGCCCGGCAGCCGCGTCAATTGCGACGACAGAAAGTTGCGCCTTAGGCGCTCGCGCTGCTCTCGACAGCGCGATCGGAACGATCCGCGTAGATGTAGAGCGGACGCGCCGTGCCCTCGACGACCTCGCGCGAGATCACGACTTCCTCGACGCCTTCGAGGCCCGGAAGGTCGAACATGGTCTCGAGCAGGATGCTCTCCAGGATCGACCGCAGGCCGCGCGCACCGGTCTTGCGCTCGATCGCCTTGCGGGCGACCGCGCCAAGCGCCTCGTCGGCGAAGGTGAGCTCGATGTTCTCCATCTCGAACAGCCGCTGGTACTGCTTCACCAGCGCGTTCTTCGGATCGGTCAAGATCTTCTTCAGCGAGGCCTCGTCGAGGTCTTCCAGCGTCGCCACGACGGGCAGACGGCCGACGAATTCCGGGATCAGGCCGTACTTCAGCAGATCTTCCGGCTCGACGTGGCGGAAGATCTCACCGGTACGGCGGTCCTCCGGCGCCAGCACCTGCGCGGCGAAGCCGATCGAGGTCGAACGGCCGCGCGCGGAGATGATCTTCTCGAGGCCCGAGAAGGCGCCGCCGCAGATGAACAGGATGTTGGTGGTATCCACCTGCAGGAACTCCTGCTGCGGATGCTTGCGGCCGCCCTGCGGCGGGACCGAGGCCACCGTGCCTTCCATGATCTTCAGCAGCGCCTGCTGGACGCCCTCACCCGACACGTCGCGGGTGATCGAGGGGTTGTCCGACTTGCGGCTGATCTTGTCGATTTCGTCGATATAGACGATGCCGCGCTGCGCGCGCTCGACATTGTAGTCGGCGGCCTGCAGCAGCTTCAGGATGATGTTCTCAACGTCCTCGCCGACATAGCCGGCTTCGGTCAGCGTCGTCGCGTCAGCCATGGTGAACGGAACGTCGAGGATGCGGGCCAGCGTCTGCGCGAGCAGCGTCTTGCCCGAACCGGTCGGACCGATCAGCAGGATGTTCGACTTCGCCAGTTCGACGTCGTTGTGCTTGGTCTGATGGTTAAGCCGCTTGTAGTGATTGTGGACGGCGACCGACAGCACCTTCTTGGCATGGCTCTGACCGATCACGTAGTCGTCCAGGACCTTGCAGATTTCCTTCGGTGTCGGGATGCCGTCGCGCGACTTCACCAGCGAGGACTTGTTCTCCTCGCGAATGATGTCCATGCAGAGTTCGACACACTCGTCACAAATGAAGACAGTCGGTCCGGCAATCAGCTTGCGAACTTCATGCTGGCTCTTGCCGCAGAACGAGCAATATAGCGTGTTCTTGGCGTCGCTCGTGCCGACCTTACTCATTCATTATCTCCGTCCGCCGTTCGACCTCGTTTGCCAGATCGACCCAATCCGGCACAAAACCGGAGTATTGGGTAGATAGAGCAAATTCCGTACCAAAAAAGACCCTACGCAATACTGACCGTGTGGATCACGGTTTATTCGAATCTCCGCGATCATAGCCGATGCATTACAGCCAACCATGCTGGCACCCGACTATCAAGAATTCGCTAATCGGGGGGCAGGCTCAAGACCGTGACAATACCGTGATTTTCCACGATCGTACGTGGAATACGCGTCGAAATCCACGGAACGTTGCGGGATTACCACGGCGGGCCATGAGCACGAAAGCGGAACTTTCCGCCCCCACATATGCGCTTGCGGGGTACTCCGCCGTCCTGCTTTGCCGACTATGTGAGGCGTCAATGTGGAGATCACACCGACGCCTCGGGTCGCCTGTCCGGATCAGGCAGCTTTGGCCGCCGACGGGTCTTCCGGCCGCTTGTCGATGACCTTGTCGACGAGACCGAACGCCTTGGCATCCTCGGCGGTGAGGAACTTGTCGCGCTCCAGCGCGTCCTCGATCGCCTTGTAGGTCTGGCCGGTATGCTTCACGTAGATCTCGTTGAGGCGCTTCTTGAGATTCAGGATCTCCTGCGCGTGCAACATGATGTCGGTCGCCTGGCCCTGGAAGCCGCCGGACGGCTGATGCACCATGATGCGGGAGTTCGGCAGCGTGAAGCGCATGTCCTTCTCGCCGGCAGCAAGCAGCAGCGAGCCCATCGAGGCCGCCTGCCCCGTGCACAGCGTCGACACCGGCGGACGGATGAACTGCATCGTGTCGTAGATCGCAAGGCCCGACGTCACCACGCCACCCGGCGAGTTGATGTACATCGAGATTTCCTTCTTCGGATTCTCGGCCTCGAGGAACAGCAGCTGCGCGACGGTCAGCGTCGACATGCCGTCTTCGACCGGACCGGTCACGAAGATGATGCGCTCCTTCAGCAGGCGCGAGAAAATGTCGTAGGCGCGTTCGCCGCGATTGGTCTGCTCGACGACCATCGGCACGAGGTTCATGTAGGTTTCAACGGGATCGCGCATGAAAGAACCCAAGGGTTAGGGGTGATGCAGAACTTGACTCAAGGCTACCTGACTCAAGGCTTAACCCAGATATGGGCCAATTTCCGGCCGACAAGACCGGCACTGGCCGTACTAGCCACCTGGGCAGGCCGCAGAAGTTCAAGCCGATTCGCGTCGGCGCGCCTAGCGAGGGGGACCCTCGCCAGGCCTGCTTTCGCGGTTCATCATTAACGCGCGGTGCCGCAATTAAGCGGCAGTTTGCTCGGCGTCTTCATCCTTGAACAGCTCATCCTTGGAGACCTTCTTCTCGGTCACGTTGGCGAGCTCCAGGACGAAGTCGACGACCTTATCCTCGTAGATCGGAGCGCGGAGCTGGGCCAGCGCCTGGGCGTTGCTGCGGTAGTAATCCCAGACTTCCTTCTCACGGCCCGGCATCTGGCGCGCGCGCTCGATCACCGCGCGCGAGACCTCGTCGTCGGTCACGGTGATCTTGTTCTTCTCGCCGATCTCGGACAGCACGAGGCCGAGGCGGACGCGGCGGTCGGCGATCTTCTGGTACTCTTCCTTGGCCGCATCCTCGGTGGTGTTCTCGTCGGCGAAGCTCTTGCCGGTCGAGTCCATCTCGGCCTTGATCGAGTTCCACATCAGGTTGAACTCTTCGGCGACAAGCGACGGCGGCGCCTCGAATTTGTGGCTTTCGTCGAGCCGGTCGAGCAGCGCGCGCTTGACCTTCTGGCGGGTCGCGCCGGCGAATTCGGCGGTCAGGCGCTCGCGGGCGGCTTCCTTCAGCTTGTCGAGCGATTCGAGGCCGAGCGTCTTGGCGAATTCGTCGTCGATCGTGGCCTCACCGGGCGCCTCGATCAGCGTTGCGGTGGTCTCGAACTCGGCCGGCTGGCCGGCAAGCTTGTCGTTCAGGTAGTTCTTCGGGAAACCAACCTTCAGCGTACGGGTCTCACCCGTGCCGATGCCGATCAGCTGCTCCTCGAAGCCCGGAATGAACTGGCTGGCGCCGATCACGACCTGGATGCCCTCGCCGGTGCCGCCCTCGAAGGCTTCGCCGTTGATGGTGCCCTTGAAGCTGATGGTGACCCGGTCGCCCTTCTCGGCCGTCCCCTCGGTCTTGGCGCTGTACGGGCGGCTACCCTCGGCGATGCGCTTGATGGCATCGTCGACGTCGGCGTCGGAGACATCGACCACCGGCTTCTCGACCGAGAACGACTTGAAATCGGCGAGCTGGATCTGCGGCACGACCTCGATCGCGACGGTGTAGGTCAGGTCGGTCTTGCCCGACAGCAATTCCTCGACCTGGTCTTTCTCGGTCGGCATCGTGATCTTCGGCTCGCCGGCGAGGCGGAAGCCGCGATCTTCGAAAATCTGCCGGTTGGTGTCGCTGATGGTCTGGTCGATGGTCTCGGCCATGACCGAGCGGCCGTAGATCTTCTTCAGGTGCGCCACCGGCACCTTGCCGGGACGGAAGCCGTTGAGACGGACCTTGTCCTTGAGGTCGACCAGCTTGGCGCCCGCTTTGGCATCGAGATCGGATGCCGGAACGCTGATCTTGAATTCGTGCTTCAGTCCCTCGTTGAGGGTCTCGGTGACCTGCATGGTATCAATCTTCTTCCGCTTTTGCCGCGGCCCGAGCGGCCGTGGCAGTGTCAATCTGTTCGACGGTGAGCCTTGCGGCCTAACGTCTGTGGGTTCGGCGAACCCTCGTCCCCTTCGGGGCCAAGGTTCTCCAAGAATTCGTCATGCAAACGCTGTAAGCGCTTGGTGCGGGCGGAGGGACTCGAACCCCCACAACTTTCGTCACTGGAACCTAAATCCAGCGCGTCTACCAGTTCCGCCACGCCCGCGCGAAAAGCATCCAGTCCGGCCGCGATGCCGCGGGCGGCCGGGCTTATAACATGCGCCCACCGGTTCGCAGCAAAAAAATGGCCGCTGGAGAGCCCGCCCTGCGACCGATCGCGACTGGACAGGTACATCTGAAAATGGTCCGCATCGGCCGGATGGCAAGCCCCGCAGCAAGTCCCGAATTTTCCCTCACCCGGCGCGACCTGATTGCCGGCCTCGGCGCCGCGGCGCTTTGCCCCGCTTGGCCGGCTACCGGCTCGGCGCAGGGGCGGACCGCCGTCGCCCTCCAGGCCAAGATCGACCGCATTTCGCTTCGTCCGGGCACCCCGGAGACCCCGGTGTGGTCGCTCGGCAGCGGCGATCTCCGCTTCAAGCGCGGCGAGGTCCTCGACGTGACCTTCGGCAACGAGCTGCCGGTTGCTGCCGCGCTCGATTGCCGCGGGCTCGACGGCGTCCCGGCCGCGGAGCCGCTGGCCTCCCGGGCGCTACTTGCCATGGGGGCAAAGGATACCTTCCAGCTCCCGCTACGGCATGCCGGCACCTTCCTGTGCGAGCCGCTGTTCGGGGATGGCGCGGCGCCGGCACGGCCGCGCCCGCTGATCGTAACCGGCGCCTCGCCCGTGGCGGTCGATCGCGACGAGGTCTTGCTGATCGAGGAGTGGCGGCTGCAGCCCGATGGAACCGCAATCCCGCCTGGGGGCGATCCGAAAGATTCGACGCAAATTCATACAATTAACGGCAAAACCTCATACGATATCTTGGCACCGGCCAATGCCCGCCTCAGACTCCGCTTTATCAATGGCAGCCAACGCAGTGTGCTGGCGGTGAAGCTCGAGAACCTGGACGTCCGGGTGATGGCGATCGACGGCCAGCCGGCCGAGCCATTCCAGGCCCGCAACGGCGCGCTGGTGCTGGCGCCCGGAAGCCGCACGGATGTCTTTGTCGATGCGACCGGTCCGGCCGGAACCAGCTTCCCGATCCTGTTGCACGACGGCAAGCAAGCCCGTCCGGTCGGCAAGCTCGCCGTCTCGAGCGAGCCGCCGATCCGAACGGCGCCGTTCCCGCCGGCCCCACCGCTGCCGGGCAACGACATGCCCGCGCAGTTCGACCTCAAGGGCGCCGCGCGATTCGATCTGGCGCTCGGTACGCCCACCGAGTGGTTCCGCCCAGCGGACTTCAAGCCGTCAACCGCCCCGGCCTTTCAGGCCAAGGCCGGCCGAACCGTCGTGCTGGCCCTGACCAACCAGGGCGCGATCGCAAACGTCTTTCATCTGCACGGCCATCACTTCCGTCTGCTCGACCGGCTCGACGACGGCTGGAAGCCGTTCTGGCTCGACACGCTCGCGGTCGAACCGGGCCAGACTCAGCGCATCGCCTTCCTCGCCGAATATCCCGGCCGCTATCTGATCGAGCAGGTCGCGACCGATTGGGCCGCGCCGCGGCTGCTGCGATGGTACAGTGTCCAATAACAAGAAGTGGAAGCCACCTGAAGGAAACACCGATGAGCCAGACCGTTGCAGCGATTCGCGCAATGAAGGCACGAAGCGTCGTGGTGCCGCTCAAGCGTCCTGTGAAGACCGCGTTTGGCGTGATCGATTCCGGTCCGCTGGTGCTGATCGATGTCGAAACCGATCAAGGCGTTACCGGCCGTACCTACATCTTCGCCTACAGCAAGCTCACACTTCACCCTCTCTGCTATCTGATCGAGGAGATCGGGCGCGAGCTGATCGGCAGGCCGGTCGCCCCGTTCGATCTGCTGAAGGCGATGGACGCCAAATTCCGGCTGCTCGGCGCGCAAGGCCTGGTCGGGATGGCCGTGTCGGGCCTCGACATGGCCTATTGGGATGTGCTCGGCCAACTCGCCGGCCGCCCGCTGGTCGAGCTGCTCGGCGGTTCGGCGAAGCCGATCAAGGCCTATGAAAGCTACGGCGCGGTCGATCCCGTTGCCGACGAGCGCGCGCTGCGCCGCTCGCTCGACCAAGGCTTCAAGGGCATCAAGATCAAGGGCGGCGACGGCGACGCCGCCAATGACGAGCGCGTCGTGAAGGGCGTGCGCGCCCTGCTCGGCCCCGACATCGCGCTGATGATCGATTTCAACCAGTCGCTCGATCCGGCCGAAGCCACCCGCCGCATCGCCCGGCTTGCGCCCTACGATTTGCACTGGATCGAGGAGCCGGTGCCGCAGGAAAGCCTGTCCGGCCACGCCAGGGTCCGCGAGACCTCGCCGACGCCGATCCAGGCCGGCGAGAACTGGTGGTTTCCGCGCGGCTTCGCCGAGGCGATCGCAGCCGGCGCATCCGACTTCATCATGCCCGACGTGATGAAGGTCGGCGGCGTCAGCGGCTGGATGCAGGTCGCGGGACAGGCCGATGCCGCCTCGATCCCGATGTCGAGCCATCTCTTCGCGGAAGTCAGCGCGCATCTGCTCGCGGTGACGCCGACCGCGCACTGGCTCGAGTTCCTCGACTTCGCCGGCGCGATCCTCGCAAGGCCCGCCGAGATCATAGACGGCGCAGTGACGGCCCGCGGTCCCGGGCTCGGCATCGAATGGAACGAGGCGGCGGTTGCGAAGTATCTCGTGAGCTAGCGCCCGGCGTTTCCCGTTTGCTTCGGTTTGTGTCTGCCCCTGCTTCCGATGAGGGCGGCAACGGATTGGCGTTTGTCTGACGCATGGCTGAGGTCGCCATCAATCGATCGTGAGCGAGAATTCACGACATCATCATGTAGATCGATCGGGCGCAGTGGAGCGCCCAATGACGAACAACAACAAGCTGACGCTCAAATTTCGCTGTCCGGAACAGCTCGAAGGACCGATCCCGCGACCGGTCCCGGCGGCCCAAGGCGTTCCCGACTGGCTCAAGAGCATGCCGGCGACGGCCTTCTCCTCGATCAACCTGCACGACGAAGACACCATCAAGCGCTGCCCGCCGTTCGTTGACGCGATGACCTGCGGGTACCTGCTGCCACTGGTCTGCGATCTCAAGGTCGAGGACGGCGAAATCACCTGGGACCACGACCTGCCGCCGGGAGGCACACCCGAATTTCCGCGTTCGCCGATCGGATTTCACGACCCGGGTCAGGTCAGCGGCACGCCATTGTTCGAAGCGGGCCGCTTCTTTCTCAAATTCCACAATCTATGGACCGTCGAGGCGCCCGAAGGCTACGCGATCTACTTCACGCATCCCGTCAACCGCTTCGACCTGCCGTTCACCACGCTCAGCGGCCTGGTCAATTCCGACCTCTATGCCGACAATTGGGTGCACTTCCCGGCGTACTGGCACGACCGGAATTTCAGAGGTGTCCTCCCCAAAGGCACCCCCATCGCGCAATGTATTCCGGTCAAGCGCGACGACTGGACTGCGCAGGCATCGTCATTCACCGCGGAAGAAGCCAAGCGCGTCGGTACGTTCCGGGGTGAGCTGAAGCGACAGCCCAACCTCTACCGTAGAAACTTCAGGGCCTGAGGCGCGACGAGATTTCGTCCGATCCGCTCAGCCTGCTTCCCCGCCGAGGAATCGCGCAGCGTCGCTCTGCGCGAAGAAGAAGCGGCCACGCGATCCTGCGGCCATGACGTACGCCGCGCGTCCCAGAAGCTGGGGCTGACCACGAATGACGGAGCGTAGCGCCGCCTCGGCAGCGTCGCGCTCACCCTGCTCGAAGAGCGATGTGGCGAGGTAGGCGCGGGTCGAGCGATCGTCGGGGTACTGGGCGAGCACGCGGCGGAACGCATCTGCGGCCGCGGCGTAGTCGCCATGGAGGATCAGGACCCGCCCGAGCTGGTTGAGAACGTCGGGGCGTCCCGGCGCTGCATCGCGCGCTGCTGTCAGGACATTCGCAGCCCGCGCGAACTCATTGGTATCATGCAACAGCCGCCCGAGATCGAGCTTCAGATCGACGCTGTCGGGGGCCAGCGCGAGGCCGGCCTCGATCGTGTCGATCGCCTCGTCGTGTTGACCGGCCTTGGCGAGCTGGCCGGCGAGTTCCTGAAACGAAGGGAGATATGGCGGCCGGCGTGCCGACGTGCGCCGCAGCTGCGCGATTCCATCCGTGGCGCGCCCTGCGCCGCACAGCAATGCGCCAAGCAAGGTCTCGATTTCTCCGTCGTCGCCACGGCGCACGATCCGTTCCAGCGGCGCGATCGCCTCGTCTCCGCGGTTCTGTCCCCTCAAGGCATGCGCGAGGAGAAGCGCTGCGTTCCTGTCCGTGCGACTGGATTTCAGGATGTTGGCCGCGATCTGCTCGGCCTGAGCGAACTGCTGCGTTCGCAGCGCCATTGCGCCTTGTTGCAGCGCTTGAGCGAGGAAATTGTTTTGCCTGCCACTCACGGGAAGCTTCTGGAGGATGCGAGAGAGAATGTCGTTGGGACTTAGCCCGCGCCCCTCTGCGCGTCCATCAACAGTCTCGTGAAAAACATCGCGCGTTTCATTTTGTTTCCAGCCGATCAATGCCGACGCTTCTCATGCGAGAGACGCGGCATTCCCGATTCGTCTCTGACAACAATCCTGGGCAATAAAACGTAACGTGCCGCTCGCCGGAAAGTGTTCCAGTATCGCGCAGCCTGATGAAGACACGTCAAGGAAGAGCATTTTCAAGGAAGAACCTCTTAATGTCTCGAACCTCAATCATCATTTTCCACGTTGCGCTGCTCATCCTGTCGGTGTCGGCGACCGGCATGGCGGAGGCGCGAGGAGGCTTCAACGCGAATTGCCGCGTCCCAAGGATCAGCCTCTGCCCGGACTGTACGGTCGCCGTCAAAATCATCGTGCTAAGAGATCACGTGTGCCGGATCAATTATGGTTCGCTGGGGCCGATGCGCCCGCAGAAGATCCTCTTCAGCCCCAAGCGCGGAAAATATTGGGCCGACAACGAGACCAGCACCGCCTACAGCCCGAACAAGGGCTTTCTCGGCGGCGACTATTTTGAGACGCGATTTTCCTACGAACTGATGAACGGCTCGCCGGCTTCAGCGGTCCTCAAGGCAAGCGTCGAGGTGGTGCCGCATCTGTAGCTGGCCGTTTCGCCGGATTCCCGATTTTGACAGCTCAAGCGCGCTTGCGACGATCGCCCGATCGCTTGGCCGGAGGTGCGTGGACCGCCCCACCCCTGGCGGCCGACTTCGTCTCCTCGCGGATCATGTCGACGAAAGCACGCAGCCCGGCCGTCATGTGCCGGTGCCGCGGATAGTAGAGGCGCAAGCCGGGAAATGGCGGCGTCCAGTCGTCCAGCACGGCGCGCAGGGTGCCGGAGGCGAGATGCCCCGTCACCCAAAAATCGCTGACGAACGCCAGTCCCAGGCCTTCGAGAGCCGCTTCGACCATCAGACTGTCACCGTCGAGCGTCAGCCTGCCCGGGACATCCACCACCATCTGCTCGCCGCCGCGCTTTTCGAACTCCCAGTGATAGAGCTTGCCGCTCGGCATCCGCCTGCGAATGCATTCATGGGCGAGCAGATCAAGCGGAGACCGCGGCACAGAAGCGCGCGCGAAATAGCCGGGCGCGCCAACGACGATGAAGCGCGTGTCCGGGCCGCAGGGGATCGCAACCATGTCCTGGGGTACGGCTTCGGCCAGCCGGATGCCGGCATCGAAACCTTCCGCGACGATATCAATGGGACGTCCCTCCAGGGTCAGTTCGACATTCATGTCGGGATAGCGCCGTAGAAACTTTGCAACGACCGGACGGAGGATCTGGTGCGCGGCGCGCTCCTTCAAATTGATGCGCAGCGTTCCCGCGGGCGTGTCCCGAAACTCGTTCACATCCTCCATCGCGCCGGCGATCTCGCGCAACGCAGGACTGACCCTGGCGAGGAAACGCTCTCCCGCCTCCGACAGCGCGACGCTGCGCGTCGTCCGATTGATGAGACGCACGCCAAGCCGCTTCTCCAGGGCGGCGACCGCATGGCTCAACGCCGACGGTGAAATGCCGAGTTCGGTCGCGGCCGCGCGAAAGCTGCGATGCGTCGAAATCGCGACGACGGCGTTCAGCTCGAAAAGGCCAGCATGCTGCATTGTTCGATTATCTGCATCAGGTCATGCCACTCTATGCCGATTATTGCACTAATCAAGTCGCCTATATCGAGCCCGCAATCTCGATCTGAAGGACATCTCCCATGCCAAAGACTTTCCTCATCACGGGCGTTTCGTCCGGCTTCGGCCGCGCGTTGGCCGAGGCCGCATTGAGCGACCGCCATACCGTCGCCGGCACCGTGCGCAACGCAAACGACAAGCAGACATTCGAAGCGCTCGGCCCAGGCGTGCACGCGGTGATCCTCGACGTCACCAACACCGAAGCCATCGCGCCCGCGGTCGCCGACGTGGAGCACAGGATCGGCGCGATCGACGTTCTGGTGAACAATGCCGGCTACGGCCACGAAGGCATTCTGGAGGAATCATCGATCGACGACCTGCGACGCCAGTTCGAGGTCAACGTCTTCGGCGCGGTGGCGATGATCCAGGCGGTGCTGCCCTTCATGCGCAAGCGGCGCGCCGGGCATATCCTCAACATCACGTCGATGGGCGGGATCATCACGATGCCGGGTCTCGGTTACTACCACGGCAGCAAGTTCGCGCTGGAAGGCATATCCGAAACCCTCGGCAAGGAGGTCAGGGACCTCGGCATCAAGGTCACCGCCGTCGAGCCCGGCAGCTTCCGCACCGATTGGGCCGGACGATCGATGGTCCGGGCGGAACGGTCGATCGCAGACTATGACGCGCTTATCGACCCGATCCGCAAACGCCGCACGGAAATGAGCGGCCGCCAGCTTGGCGATCCCCAAAAGGCCGCGCAGGCGATGTTGAAGCTCGCACTGTCGGCCGATCCGCCGGCGCATCTGCTGCTGGGCAGCGATGCCGTGCGGCTGGTAGAGGACAAGATGAAGCTGCTGCAGGCCGAATTCGACGCGTGGAAGAGCGTTTCGCTTTCCACCGACGTTGCCTGAGTCTCAAGCAGCGCCTCCCACGCTCGCGCGGCGCGGCTATCCGTGCCTGCTCATGGCGGCGATGGCAGCCCCTTCACCAGCAGTGACAGCACGGTCGCGCCCGCGATGCGATCCCTGGATATTTCCTGATAGGCCGGCGAGTCGAGGAAGCGGGTCGCCTCCGCCTCGTCGGGAAATTCCATGATCACGACCTTGTCGCCCGTCCACTCGCCGTCGAGAACCTTCGGCCTCTCATCGGCCGCCAGCAGGCGGCCGTTGAAAGCCTTGAACACGCCGGCAAAGCGGGACTGGTAGCGGCGGTAGTATTCCTCCTGCGTGAACTTCACCAGTGCGATCACATAGACGGTCATTCCCGGTCCTCATTCTTGGCATGGCGTGGCTTGGCGCAGTCGATACCGTCCGGACGGCGGCGGCGTGCTGATGCGATGAAATCGGCGAGACGCACGGGCTGCTCGATCGTGATCCTGCTGCGGCGCTTGGAGATCAGCGACATCCTCTCGAACTCGGCAAGGGCAGCACCGATCCAGGAGCGGCTGACGCCGACCATGCTGGCAGCGCGATATCTTCTGTGTCGACAAACTCGACATTCGCCGAAAGGCCGCGCCCGGGCAAGGCTGGGACGCGCCCGCCGTTACGGGATACCTTGCTGCCTAGCTCGCCGGCTGGCGCGTGCAGATCCTGCGGCCCCGCCAGCGAACTCTGCCGTCTATCAAACGGCGTCCAGCTGAGCTCGCGGCGCAAGCTCCGCGCCCCCTACCGGAGGCATGGCATCCAGCTCGGCAATCCGGCGGTCGATCTCACCGATCACGTGCTTCGAGAACGGCCCGAAATGCAGGTACAGCGCCATCAGCATCACAATGTAGCGCAGTGCGCCTGGGTTGGACTTGGCGACCTCGACGAAGGTCTTCCAGAACGGCTCGCGAACCTCCGGCAGGGTCCGCATGATTTTGTGCACGCCCTCGATGCCGCCAAGTTTCGTGCGCACGTCGCCATCGGGCAGATCGCGGCGCCGATCGGACCGGTCGAGCATGACGGAAAGCCGCGAGAGCCGCCCTGCATATGCCGCCGGGCTGAACACGTGCCCGAGCACAGTCTTGTAGTCCACAAGGATGTCACGAAGCGGACGCTTGGTTTCGAAATTGCAGCCGAGCGTGCATTGGTCGCCCGCCTGCTCGACCTTCATGAGATCATGGCCTTCGTGGAGGCGGCCTTCCTGGGCCAGCCGCCGCGTCAGCTGTGTTCCAGGCAGCGCATAGAGCAGTCCAACCATGCAGACCGGAATGCTCGCCTCTTCGATGAAGTCGATCATCGCCTGCGCCATCGAGACCTTCTCGGTATCGAACCCGACGATGAAACCCGCGGTGACGAACATGCCGTAGTCGTAAATCTTGTGAACGCTCTCGGCGATGTTGCGCCTGGTGTTCTGCTTTTTCTTCATCTGCACGAGGGTCTCCGGATCCGGGCTCTCGATGCCGACGAAAATTCCGAAGAAGTTCGCGTCCTTCATTGCCTGCAACAGCTCGCTGTCATCAGCGATATTGATCGAGGCTTCGGTCGAGAACTCGAACGGATAGTCTCGCTCTTCCAGCCAGGCTTTGAGCCGCGGCAGTAAGATGCGGAGGTTCTTCTTGTTGCCGATGAAATTGTCGTCGACGAAATCGACATGCCCACGATAACCATGATCGTAGAGCGCTTGCAGCTCAGCGAGAATCTGATCGGGGGTCTTGGTGCGCGGCACGCGCCCGTAGAGCTCGATAATGTCGCAGAACTCGCAGGTGAACGGGCAGCCACGCGAATATTGCACGCCGATAAAGAGGTAATGATCGAACTTGATCAGATCGTAGCGCGGCATCGGGCTTAGCGTGACGTCGATCTTGAATTTCTCGGCGGTGAACACGCCCTTGCGCTCACCGCGCTCCCAGGCGGCGATGAATTCCTCGATGATGTGCTCGGCCTCGCCGATCACCTGGAAGTCCGCGTCCGCGTAAAGGTGCGGGCTCGAGGAGACGTCAGGCCCACCGACACATACCGGCTTGCCGTGCCGGTGGGCGAGATCGATCAGGTGGAGAAAATCAGGCTGCTGGTTGAGCATACCGCCGATCATGACGAGATCGGCCCAATCAAGGTCCGCGTCGGTCGAAGGCTCGGTGTTGCGGTTGATGAGCCGAATCTCCCAATGCTTCGGCAGCATGGCGGCGACGGTGATCAGTCCGAGTGGCGCCGCCGGATACTTCGCGCCGACGAGCTCGCAAGCTTCCGTATAGTTCCAGAACGAGTCCGGAACGAATTTCGGGTAGATCATCAGAACGCGGCAGGGGCTCGTCATGTTGCTCCGGTCCGTACCACGGAGCTTCGGCCCAAGGGTACATTCGCTCGTCGATACAGGCATCAAGTGCTCAAATGGTGGCGGATTGTCGGACGATCTTCGCCTCGCCGTGAGCCCCGTCCTGTCCCCAGGTCCGCCTGCGGTCAGTTGATCCAATCAGTATGTCATCCGCCAGCCGTCCGCGTCCAGAGATAGCGCAGGTCAGGTTCCCTCTCCTCATTGCGGCTCCCGTCGGTCTGCTCGACCTGGACGAAGCCGTGGGCCTCGTAGAACCGGCGCGCCCGCGTGTTGCGCTGGAAGGTCCAGAGTTGCAGCCGATCGGCACCCTGCTTTGCGCTATCGAGCAGCGCACCACCGATGCCGCGGCCCTGCGCGACCGGCAGCACGTAGAGCTGCTCGATCCAGTCGTCATGGAACGCGATCAGGCCGCTCATCGCCTCGCCGACGAACGCGCCCCACAGTGCGCAGGTAGCAAACATCCGCTCGCGGTAGAACCAGCGGTCTTCGTCCGGCGTGTGCAGGCCCGCGAGCCATGGCAACGCATCGTCGAACGCCGCACGGTGCACGCGCGCGGCGGCATCCATGTCGGCAAGCGTGAGCCGCCTAATACTCAATCCCGAACTCGTCATAGAGCCGGCGGAACACGGCCGGCATCACTTCGGTGAGATCCTCGGCAATCAGACCCGGGCCCGCCTCGCTGGCGCTTTCGCCGTGCAACCATACGCCGATGCTGGCTGCCTCGAATGCTGCGACACCCTGCGCCAGGAACCCCGCGATGATGCCCGCAAGCACGTCGCCGGCGCCGGCGGTGGCAAGCCAGGGCGGCGCATTGGCGGCGATGGTGGCGCGGCCGTCGGGAGATGCGATCACGGTATCGGCGCCCTTCAGCAGCACCACTGCGCCGGAGCGCTCGGCCGCCGCGCGGACGCGCTCGAGCTTGGAGCGGCCGGGATGCTTGTTGGAGATGTCGCTGAACAGCCGCGGGAACTCGCCCTCATGCGGCGTGAGCACCACCTGCGCTCCATCGGAGGACTTGATCGCCTCGAACAGCCGGTCCGGCGAACCGGCAAAACTGGTCAGTGCGTCGGCGTCGAGCACCAGGTGCCGCCGCGCCGACAGCGCAGTGTGAACGAAGTCGCGGGTGCGCGCGCTGACCCCGGCACCGGGTCCGATCACGCAGGCGTTGAGCCGCTTGTCGTCGAGCAGTTCGGCGAACTGGATCGGATTATCGACCGCACGCACCATCACCGCGGCCAGCGCCGCGGCGTTGACGGCGAGCGCATCGCGCGGCGAGGCCAACGTCACGAGGCCGGCGCCGGCGCGCAGCGCC
>DASVOL010000048.1:0-11624 GCA_036383375.1 Bradyrhizobium sp.
GCCGGGCCGTCATGCGCGAGGACACCGCGGATCGCGCCCTCGAGCTCGCCGGGATCCTCCACCCTGACGCCATGAATGCCCATGGCGCGGGCCATCGCCGCGAAATCCGGATTCTTCAGGTCGACCCCGGTCTCGATGAAGCCGGCGGCCTTCATCTCCAGCGCGACGAAGCCGAGCACGCTGTTGTTGAAGATCACGACCTTCACCGGCAGCTTCGCCTGCGTCAGCGTGATCAAATCGCCCATCAGCATTGCAAAGCCGCCATCGCCGGACATCGACACCACCTGACGCCCCGGCTGCGCCGCCTGCGCGCCGATCGCATGCGCCATCGCATTGGCCATCGAACCGTGGACCCAGGAGCCGACCAGCCGGCGGCGGCCGTTCATTTTTAGATACCGCGCGGCCCAGATCGTCGGTGTGCCGACATCGGCGGTGAACACCGCATCCTCGCTCGCCTGCTCGCTGAGCAGCCGCGCCAGATATTGCGGATGGATCGGCTTTTGCCCCGGTTTGCCGCGGGCAAGATCGTCGAGCCCAGCGCGGGCGTCCTTGTAATGCGCGAGGCTGGCGTCGAGGAATTTGCGCTCGCTCTTCGGGTTGAGCTTCGGCAGCATCGCGGCGATGGTCTCGCCGACGTCGCCGACGATGCCGAGGTCGAGCTTGCAGCGGCGGCCGAGATTTTCCGGACGGAGATCGACCTGGGCGATGCTGATGCCGGTCGGGAAGAACTGCTTGTAGGGAAAGTCGGTGCCCAGCATCAGCAGCACGTCGCAGCCGTGCATCGCGGCATAGCCGGAGGAGAAGCCGATGAAGCCGGTCATGCCGACATCGTAGGGATTGTCGTATTCGACATATTCCTTGCCGCCGAGCGCATGCACGATCGGGCTCTTCAGCGTCTCGGCGAGCTTGAGCAGTCCGTCATGCGCCCCGGCGCAGCCGCGGCCGCAGAACAGCGTGACGCGCTTCGCGCCATTGAGCAGCGCGGCCAGCGCGTTCAATTCAGCGTCAGCCGGACGCACCACCGGCACAGGCGGCAGCAGGCCGGCATTCGGCGCGATGTCGCGCTTCGGCGCCGGCCGCATCGCGACATCGCCGGGCAGCACCAGGACGGCAACGCCGCGCTTGCCGACCGCGGCACGGATCGCGTTCTCCAGCATGTAGGGCAGTTGCGCCGGATCCGACACCAGCTCGCAATAATGGCTGCATTCGCGGAACAGGTCCTGCGGATGGGTCTCCTGGAAATAACCGCCGCCGATCTCGGCCGACGGAATCTGTGCCGCGATCGCCAGCACCGGCGTGCGGCTGCGATGCGCGTCGAACAGGCCGTTGATGAGATGGAGATTGCCCGGGCCGCACGAACCCGCGCACACCGCAAGGTCTCCCGTGATCTGGGATTCGGCGGCCGCAGCGAAGGCCGCGACCTCCTCGTGGCGGACATGCAGCCAGTCGATCGTCCCGCGCTTGCGCAGCGCCTCGGTCAAGCCGTTGAGGCTGTCGCCGACGACACCGTAGATGCGCTTCACCCCGGCCTGGGCAAGGGTTTCGGCGATGAGGTCGGCGATGTTGTCGATCCGCATGGGGCTTGTCCTTTGGGTGATATCTGTCGAGCCGCGCAGCCGCATGATGTTCGGCAGGCTGCAACCACGCAAGCCTCACCGGATCACAGATTCGCGGGCGCAATCTTGTCCGCTGTTGCCGCCGGTTGGACCATCCGGCCGGCCATCGCCTCGATCTCGGATGTCACGAGATCGGGCGCGGCGTATTGCACCATGTGGCCGATGCCCGGCAGCACGATGAGCTTGGCGTTCGGCGCCGCCGCTGCCAGCGGCCGCGAATGGATGCCGGTCGAGACCGTCTTGTCGACGTCGCCCGAAATGATCGTGACTGGCGCCTTGATCTCCGCATAGCGCGGCGCCTGCTCGAGCACGGCGGCCTTTAGCGTGACGAGATCGCGCGCATTGGCGATGAACTCGCGCGGGCGCAGCAGGAGCAATGTCTCGCTGTCGCGGACGAAATCGTCCGGCATCGACTGCGGCGCGAACACGCCGCGTGCGCCTGATGGCGTGACGAGATAGCCGAGCGGCAAGGTGATGGTGTGCGCCAGCAACGGCCCGATCAGCGGCGTCGAGATCACATCATTGTAGCGGCCGGCACCGCCGCGCCAGGGATAGGCGACCGGGGCGAGCAGCACGAGGCCCGCGACGCGGTCCGGATGGTCGAGCGCGATGCGCAGGGCGAGCGCGCCGGCCCAGGAATGCGCCACCACGATCACCTGGTCGATGCCGAGCCTGGTCAGCGCCTCCACGATCATCCGTCCCTGGATCGCCGGCGTCGAATCCGCGACGCGCGCGCGCGTGCTCCAACCATGGCCCGGCCGGTCGATCAGGATCACCCGGCGCGTTTTCGCAATGCGCTCACCAAGCGGCTGCATCGCCCGCAGATTGGAGCTTGCGCCATGCAGCAGCACGACCGGCGGCCCTGCGGCATCGCGCGGCCCGAGCTCGACCACATGCAGCCGCGCGCCGGCCACATCGACCGTGCGACCACGAGGCGGAAAGGCTCCCTGAATAAGGACGACGCCGATTTGCGTCGCCAGGGCCAGCGCCAGCCCTGCGGCCGCCAGCGCAATGATTGCGGTCAACATCGGGAGGATCCGGAGGGTCTTGGGTAATTGAAGTGTCTTGGGCACCTGAAAATTACGAGGAAGCCCAAGCCTGGTTTCGCGTCGATTTGCGCCCTGCCCGGGCATGCTCTTGTTCGGAAAGCCAATTGTCGATTTCCGGCTCGCGCCGGGGCGCGGAGTTGTCCACAATGCCCCCAGCCTGTGGATAGCGGGTTCATCCCACCGTCATTAGTAATTCCATAGATTGCCGGTGGCAATTTCGCCATCAGAGGCGAGGCTTCATCGAAACCGGGACGCACCCGGGATGCCTCTTGGCTTGTACACTGAATCCACAGGAACCTGCGCCCGCACGACGAGTTCAACGGGAAGTAATCGGAGGAGTACCATGATTTCCGACCCTAGCGATGCGGCCATCGATCAGATCGTGGCGAGTTGCAATGGCGACCTACGCGGCGCCCTGAAGGCACTGTTGCTCGTGAATGAGCACCTGGAGGCGGAGCTTCAGCAATTCTATGCTGCCGTCGCCGAGGACTGCGCCTCCCGCGGCAAGTTCCTGCACTAGGCCGTGTACCCATAAACCCGGCGACGTATTGCGACGAGCGCAATATCCGCTTTGCCCTATAGCGGCCGAGTTTGTGCGGCAGCGCAATATGCCGCGATGGGTTTGACGCGGAAGTTCCTAACGCCCCTGCTTCCGACCACTTTTTTGTCATCGGAGAGGGGTGTTACTGCACACCAACAATCGTTGGCCTCGAAAGCCGAACCCCAACGGCCCGGGTTTTCTCAAGTGGAACAGTCTGGGAAAAGCTCCGCAGGCCCTGTCGGGTCAGGGAGCCTTCGTACGTCCTGTGCCCGGCCGCGTTCTCACCATTGATAGCGCACGACGCCCTTGCCGGCATAACTGCGTGTGACGTTGGAGAATTCACCCTCGAACGTTGCCGCCGCCGACCAGCCGTTGACCCACTTCATCTCGGCGGATGCGGTGGTCAGCGCGGAGTCGGAGGCCTGCGCCGCGCCGTTGACGACGAAGCTTGCGCCCGGCAGCGCCTGGAACGTGGGGCTGATCGTCCGGTTCGGGTCGTAGTCATGGGCCCAGGCGAGCCGGCCCCGCAACGTGAGGATGCCATCGAGCATGGCGAACGACTTGTCGCTGCGCAGGCCGAGTTCGCTGCGCGTATCGGTCACGCTTCGGGCGGCATTGGCCAGTGCAAAAGTCGCCGCGCCGGATAACACCTGCTCGGCATAGGCCGGGAGCTGGAAGGTCGTGAACTGCGCCGCCGCATAGGGTGTCAGGCCGATGCCGCCGATCCAGGGCGCGACGAAGCGATAGCCGCCTTCGGCGCGGCCCGAATAGGCGTTGGCATTGAACTCGGCGCGCAGGCGGTCGATGCCGGCGATCGTGACCGTGCGGTTGGTCGTGATGTCCTGCCAGCCATAGGCCAGCGCGCCGGTTATATAGGCCGGCCCCTGGGTGTGGCGGGCATAGACGCCTGCCTGGAACAGGTCGGAGCGTCCGTTTCCGAGCCCGTTGCCGATCGAAAACGCCGTGCCGCCGCCGGCCACCGAAAAGCCTGCCAGCGTGTCCGGCGTGAATCGATAGTCGGCACCGGCAGCGGCGCCGGCAACGCTGCTTGTCGTGAAGTTGCTGCCCGTGACCGCGTTACCGTCCGTCGACTGCGTGCCGCCGAAGGCCGCACCCCAAACGCTCCAGCGCCTTTGCGGGACGAGCGACGGCGCCTTCGTGACCATCGCGAAGGCGTCGGTCTTCTCCTTCTTCTTCGCGGCGTAGGCGCTCGCCTCGTCGTCCTCTTCCGTAAAGCCGGTCGCGCTCGGCGATAGTCCCGTCCCGCCGTTCTGCTGCATGAACCGATCGGTGAGCAGATTCATATACATGCTCATGGCCTGGAACGTCGTCTGCTGCGAGCCCGTGCCGACTTCGCCAGAGGCTTGCGTCAGTCCTGCGGGCGACAGCGTTCCATAGACCAGCGGGATGCTGCCATTGGCGTTGAAGAAGTTGCTCAGCGCATTGCCGACCGCCTGCTGATTGGTGTTGAGGCCGCCCTGGTTCGCGAAATTCAGGTTCAGATTGAGGAAGACGTCGCTGGCGTCGTAGCTCAGGGTCGTATTGAAGCCCGACGGCAGATTGGTGTTGACCAGCGAGCCGAACGTGCCGGTAACGCCGCCCGTCGCGGTCAGGATGGTGTATTTCTTGGCGACGTAGATGCCATTGGCGAACATCGCGGCGACGGTCGCACCGCCAAGCGATGCCGCGCCAGTAACGGTCGCGAAGGATGATGTCGTCGGATTGAGCGACACGACGTACATCGCGCCCGATTGGAACGCGAGGCTGCCATTGATCGCCATCGATGTGCCCGGCGTGCCCGATCCCGGCGCGAACGTGCCGCCCGAATTGACCTGGGTGTTGCCGACCGTCCCCGTGCCAAGCAGCATGCCGCCGCTGTTCACCGTCGTCAGGCTCGACGTGGCAATCGATCCGTCGACCTCGAGCGTGGCGCCATTGTTGATGGTGGTCGTGCCGGTGTAGGTGTTGGTCCCGGTGAAAATCGCCGAGCCGCCCGAGCCAGAATTGGCGATGGTGATGTTGCCGCCGGTCGTCGCGTCGGAGAACACGCCCGAGAATGTCGCCGTATTGCCCGCGAGATTGATCGTGTTCGTCGCGGCGTTGCTGAGCGAGAATCCCTGGCTGTAGGTCGCGCCGGCCTGATCCATCAGCAACGTGCCGCCATTGAAGATCGGGGCGAGGGTGACCCCCAGCGCGCTCGCGTTGTAGCTGGGGACCGCGGTGTCGATGGTGTGGAAAACGTCCATCGTCACGGTCACGTTGCCGGAGTTCAGCGCATGCTGTCCGTCGGTATTCACACCGGTGGCCTGATAGGTGAAGGTATCTATTCCGACGAAGCCCAGGGTTGGCGTGTAGAGCAGCGAATTGCCGCTGGTGGTCAACGTACCATGCGACGGGTTGACGTTACCAAATCCCTTGATGATCTGATTGATGCAACCGGATACGGCCGACGCGGGTGGTCCCTGACCTGGATTCCCCTGCGCGCCGCAACCAGTAATACTTCCTGCGGGAACCGCGAGCACGATGGCGCTATTCGGGGTGTCCAATACCGTGACGGCTCCAGGAATTACGTTCAGCGAGACATTGAGCGTGGCAGGGCCGCTGGTGCCAAAAGTGGTCCCGCCGGCCGAACCCGGGCCGCCGGCGCCGTTGAACACGGTCGTCACACCGATCGAGAAATGGTCCACGCCGACGAATGTCGAAGTTGAGGGGGTGTAGATGTAATTGATGCCGCCGGCCGTCCGCGTGCCGACGAGGGTTCCGTTCGTCGTCGTGATGTTCAAATGGGTATCGTTGTTGACATTGCCGCCGTAGCAATCCGGATCAGCGGTGAACACGCCGCTGCCACCATTGACGATCAGGAACGTGGTGCCCTCATTGGGCTGGCAGAACAGCGGATCGCCGGGGTTGTTGGCGAGTGCTGCGCTGGTGCAAATTCCCAGGACGGCGACGGTCACTATTAGACGAGCCAACCATCCCTCGCCCCAGACCAAAAATTTCCGCATTCCGACGACGTAAAATGCCATGGGGTGCCCCCCTCGAAAAACTGACCACAAAATAAATGGCTTGTCGGTCCACATCAGAACCGCAGTCGACTCGACCAAGCCCCCAAGTATTTTACCTACGACACCCTAGTATCCTACCGACAGGACACCCAGCAATATCCGGCGCCGCCCAGACACAACTTATCTATGGTTGTGGCGGATCGGCCACTTTTCGCTTGCTCTCGTATCCTGAGGGTTCAAGCGCGCGGTTCTTTATCGGCTTCAATTGTTGCGACTGCGCCGCTTGCTCCTCAAATCGTGGGCTTTGAAGCCGGCTTCTCCGCACAATCAAAAGGACGGGAAGGCGTTCTCATAGTGCGAGAAGACGGAGCAAAGATGCCAGCCGATCTCGCCGCGTGGCGTTCCTCGGACAAACGACCGGCGTGTCCTCAACGGCATCTTCTGCGATCCACACCTCCATTGTCCGTGTCCATCAGCATGGAGCCTGCATCACACGAAACCAGCGCCAATCTATGGGGAGGTCACGCGGCGGCTTGACGAGCAAAATTGCCTCGTTCAACTCGCGTCGATCAGGCTATGGCTGCGCCTTAATGAGTCCGCGTCCTGGTCTCCTGCGCCGGACCGTACCGCGAGCAAGCATCAAGCTCGCGAGCAACGTGCCCCGTCGCGCCGCAATCGGATCGCGATCGCATCAATCGGACGCAATCAGATGTCGCGGCCTTCGACCTTCTCGGTCAGCTGCTTGACGATCTGCGGCACCTTCTCGAGGTAGGGATCGACAGCCAGCGCCTTGCGGAAGGCGTCCAGCGCGCGCTGGTCGTCGCCCATGTCCTGCATGATCATGCCGACACCCGCCAGCGCGCCGAAATGGCGGGGCTCGCGGGTCAACACTTGCTGCAGGTCTCCCAGCGAACGGACGTAATCGTTCTTGAGATAGTAGATCGTCGCGCGCCGATTCCAGGCCTCGACATAGTCGGGCCGGAGCTTGATCACCGCGTCCAGAAGCTTCAGCGCCACATCTATATTCTGCGCGTCGAGCGCAGCCTTGGCGCGCACCATCAGCAGCGCCGCGGTATCGCTTGGGGTTTGCAGCCACAGCGCCCAGATCCGCGCCTCGACGTGGCGGGCGCTGTCCTCATCGGGCGCGGCCTTCAGCGCGCCGAACAGGAAATCCAGCCCGCGGGTGCGGTCGGCCGGAACCTTCGGCAGCTTGGTCGGGGCTTCGGGAAGCTTCTTCTGCGCCTTCGGCGGCGGGATCACCCGCGGATCGTCCTGCGCGGCGGCCGCGACAGGCATGGCCAGAAATGCTGCGATCAGGATCGCCAGCCGGCGGTTACCAGGTCCAAGGAAGCTGAATCCCATGGCCGAAGTCTAGACGCACAACGCCGCGCTGCAAAGCAGCACGGCGTCAAAGACCTGTGAAAGAGATGTGTCGGGATCGGCGCGATCGGCCGACCCGCGCCGGATCAACCCTGGCGCGCCTTGAAGCGGCGCTGGACCTTGTTGATCACGTAGACGCGGCCCTTGCGGCGGACCAGACGGTTGTTGCGATGGCGGCCGCGCAGCGACTTCAGCGAGTTACGGACCTTCATGGGACAATCCTGTTACTTCGAAAGGCCCGTGTTGGAGGCCGTACCTGATCAATGCCAATCGTCGGCAAAAGCCAATAGTTGGCGAAATGGGATTATCCCGACAAGCGGCCTACCGCGCGGGACGGCCGGGTTCTAAGCCATCGGACCGTTAAATGTCAACCGAGATGGGCCGATTTTCGGCCATATCCCGGCCTGGAACCGACGTCGGTCACCCCGCCACGCCATTGAGATCGCATCGGAAACGGCGATCGTCGCGATATCCACGCCAAGGCCCGGTCGAGCCGCCGCGCGCTGATGGCTTCAAGGCCGGCGAATCGTGCTCGCGCACCGGGGCTCGCCCCCATTCAAGGACGACTTCGCGGCCGCACCGAGCCCACAAGCCACGCGTCTCAGACCGCTTGCGAAAATTGTTATATCATATAATTATTTTCCATCACCAACAAACGCGCCGCCCGGGGAAGCCGAATGCCCAAGCTCAAACTGCCCGACATCGAAAAGGTCACAGCGATCGACATCCACACCCATGCCGAGGAGCCGTGCGGCATGCATGGCGACGATGGCTACGACGATTTCCAGGCCCAGATGGCCGACTACTTCAAGTCGCCGCACAAGCATCCGCCGACCGTGCCGGAGACCGCGGCCTACTACCGCGCCAAGAACATCGCCGCGGTGATCTTCCCGGTCGACGCCGAGCGCGAGACCGGTTTCCGCCGCTACAAGAATGAGGAGATGCTGGAGATCGCCTCCGACCATCTCGACGTGCTGATCCCGTTCGTCTCGATCGATCCGCACAAGGGCAAGCTCGGCGTCCGCGAGGCGCGCAAGCTGATCGAGGAGTACGGCGTCCGCGGCTTCAAATTCCATCCGACCATGCAGGGCTTCTACGCCAACGACCGCATGGCCTATCCGCTCTATGAGGCGATCAACGAGGGCGGTGCGATCGCGCTGTTCCACACCGGCCAGACCGGCGTCGGCTCGGGCATGCCGGGCGGCATGGGGATGCGGCTGAAATATTCCAACCCGATGTACATGGACGACGTCGCGGCCGATTTTCCCGACCTCAAGATCATCCTCGCGCATCCCTCCTTCCCCTGGCAGGAAGAGGCGCTGTCGGTCGCGACCCACAAGCCGAACGTCTATATCGACCTGTCCGGCTGGTCGCCGAAATATTTCCCGCCGATCCTGGTGCGCTACATCAACTCTATCCTGCAGGACAAGATGCTGTTCGGCTCGGACTGGCCGGTCATCACACCGGATCGCTGGCTCGCCGATTTCGCAAAACTCGATATCCGCGAGGAGATCCGTCCCAAGGTCCTGAAGGCCAACGCGCGCAAGATTTTGGGGATTTAAGGGAGTATTGTCGGCGGCAAGCTTCGGAGGTGGTTCATGGCGAACTTCACCGGACTTGCCGCTTCCCTCGCCGTGCTCCTGATCGGAGGCGCTGGGCTGGGCTGCGCGGCCAGCGCCGAGCAACCGGCCGCCTTGGTCGAATTCGAAAGCCCACTCAACAACGCGCAACCGTTGCAGGGCCTGTTGCGCCGGCCGGAGCGACCGGGCCTGCTGCCCGCGGTGGTGTTGCTGCACGGCTGCAGCGGACAGTGGCGGGAACTCGACGAGCGCTGGGGCAGACGGCTCGCGGCCTGGGGCTATGTCACGCTCACCGTGGACCGGTTCGGTCCGCGCGGCATCAGCGACACCTGCACCGGCGATGCCCCGGCCGCAACGGTTCACGACGCCTATCGCGCGCTGAGCTTCCTGAGCCGGCAATCCCTGGTCGATCCAACGCGCATTGCCGTGATCGGCTTCTCGCAAGGCGGATGGCTCGCATTGCTCTCGGTCGAGCGCGGCGCGATCGAGCTCAACGCTACGGAAAAATTCCACGCCGCCGTCGCCTTCTATCCGCGCTGCCTCGGCATCAAGGGCAACATGACCGTGCCGACCCTGATCATCGTCGGCGAACTCGACGACTGGACGCCGGCGCAAGAGTGCCGGAACCTGGCGGAAGGCCGCGACGATGACGGCATCTCGCGGGAGCAGGGCCTCGGCTATCCGATCGAGCTGATCGTCTATCCCGGCGCCCATCACGATTTTGACGAGCCGCAGTATCGCATACCGGGGCGGCTGCTCGGTCATCACCTCGAATTCAACGAGCAGGCCCGCGATCAATCCATCGACGCTGTCAGGAAATTCCTGTATGCGACCATGGGCGGACAAGAGAAAACTCAATGACCATCAAGGCAATCGTCTTCGACGCCTACGGCACGCTCTACGACGTCCAGTCGGTGGCCGATGTCACCGAGGATGCCTTTCCCGGCTATGGCGACATCATCACCCAGGTCTGGCGCATCAAGCAGCTCGAATATTCCTGGCTGCGCACGCTGATGCGGCGCTACCAGGATTTCGCCACGGCGACCCGCGATTCCCTCGCCTACACGCTGCGCTGCCTCGGCCTGCAATATGACGAAGCGACCTTTGCGCGCATCATCGACAAGTATCAGCATCTTGCGCTGTACCCGGATGCCGTCGCCGCGCTCGAGGCGATGAAGGATAAGAAGCTCGCGATCCTCTCCAACGGCAGCCCTGACATGCTGAATGCGCTGGTGCGCAATTCCGGCCTCGACCGCCTGCTCGATGCGACCATCAGCGTCGACGCCCACAAGGTGTTCAAGCCGGCGCCGGAAGCCTACACGCTGATCGAGAAGGTGCTGAGCGTGCCGCCCGCGGAGGTCTTGTTCATCTCTTCCAATCCGTGGGACGCCTGCGGCGCCAAGGCGTTCGGACTCAATGTCGCCTGGATCGAGCGAGTGACGCCGGAAGCGATGGCGCTGGCCTGTGTCGAGAGCGAGACGGTCGCCCCATTGACGATGTTCAAGGCGCTGCGTACCCAGATGGACGAGCTCGGCGTGGTGCCCGATCACCGGATCCACGGTCTCTCCGAACTTCCTGCCCTGGTGTCTGCCAGATCCTGACTAGCAAGGTCCTGAACAGTATGAGTCTCGCCTCCGTCCGCGCCTTCTTCGCCGAGAAGGCGCCCGATATCTCCGTGATCGAATCCACCGTGAGTTCTGCGACCGTCGCGCTGGCGGCGGAGGCCTATGGCGTCGAGCCGGCGCGGATCGCCAAGACGCTGAGCCTGCGGGTCGGCGATCGCGTGGTGCTGATCGTCGCCGCCGGGACATCGCGGATGGACAACAAGAAGGTGAAGGCAGCGTTCGGCGGCAAGCCGAAGATGCTCGGCCTCGACGAGGTTGCCGACATCACCGGCCACGAGGTCGGCGGTGTCTGTCCGTTCGGGCTGAAGACGCCGCTGCCGGTGTATTGCGATGTGTCGTTGAAGGCATTCGACATCGTGGTGCCGGCCGCAGGCTCGACCCACAGTGCGGTGCGCATCACGCCCGACAGGATGGCCGAGCTGACCGCGGCCGAATGGGTCGACGTCTGCGAAGTCAGGTCTCAGGTAGAAGTTGGTCCGTAGGATTTTTGTTCTGACGCGTTTTCTTCACGCGAACCGGCATCCACTTCGCTTGAAAACGCTCTAATCCTCATCATCATCGGGCCGCGGCGGCGCAACGGGGGCCGGCTGCATCTGCTGCGCCGCATGCGGCCGCTGCATCGTCTGCGGCTGGGCTGCGCGTCCCTGGGTCTGTGCCTGTTGTTGCGCATTCGACTCGAACACCGCACGGCAGGAACTGCCAAGCAGCGCCGTGTTCTGCCGCAGGCAGGCGACGATCCGGTTGGTGTCGGGAATCTGATCGCTGCACAGCCGCATCACGTCCGGCGTGCACGCCATCTGCTGTTCCCAGGTGCCGCGATACTCCTGC
>DASVOL010000049.1:0-3745 GCA_036383375.1 Bradyrhizobium sp.
GCGCAGGCGATGACGACCGACACGCCCTCGACCTTCGGTGCCTCCGATATGATGCAGGTGGTCGGCTACGACATGGCGCGCGATGCCGCCAAGAAGGTCTATGAAGCCGCCGGCATCGGGCCCAGAGATCTCGACGTCGTCGAGCTGCACGACTGCTTCGCCCATAATGAGCTGATCACCTATGAAGGGCTCGGCCTGTGCGGCGAGGGCGAGGCCGCGAAGTTCATCGATGACGGCGACAACTCCTATGGCGGCAGGATCGTCACCAATCCGTCCGGCGGCCTGCTGTCGAAGGGCCATCCGCTCGGCGCCACCGGTCTTGCGCAGTGCTACGAGCTGACCCGGCAGTTGCGCGGCACGGCAGCGGCAACGCAAGTGGAGGGCGCGCGGCTCGGGCTGCAGCACAATCTCGGTCTCGGCGGCGCGTGCGTCGTGACGCTCTACGAGCGCGCCTGAGGCAGCCATGGTCGATCAATCCGCCGTCGGGCGTGAATTCACGCCGGTGACCGCGCGCGTCGAGCCGGGGCGCCTGCGCTTCTTCCTCGATACGCTGGGCGAGACCAATCCAGTCTATCGCGAGGGGCCAACGGCGCCGGTGCCGCCGACCTATCTGTTTTGTCTGGAGATGATGGACGCGCCTGATGCGTTCGAGTTCCTGACCGCGCTCGGCATCGATCTCGCCCGCGTGCTGCATGGCGAGCAGCGCTTCTATCACGCGCCTGTGGTGGTCGGCGACACCCTGACCTTCCGGCCGCGCGTCACCAGCGTGACCGAGAAGAAGGGCGGGGCGATGACGCTGATCGTGGTCGAGACCGCGGTCACCAACCAGGCCGGCGTCCATGTCGCCGATACCTCGCGCACGATCGTGGTGCGCAATGCGAGGCCGTCATGAGCAGCAGCGTTCCGGCGGTCGGCGACCGCATCGTCCACAAGGAATTTCCGCCGATCACCCGGCATCGCCTCGCGCTGTACTGCGGCGCCTCCGGCGATCACAACCCGATCCATGTCGACATCGATTTTGCGAAGCAAGCCGGGTTTCCCGACGTGTTCGCGCACGGCATGCTTGTCATGGGCTATCTCGGCCAGGCGCTGACGGATGCGGTCGCACCGTCACGGATCCGCTCGTTCTCGACCCGCTTTGCCGCGATCACCCAGCTCGGCGCCGCATTGACCTGCGAGGGCACGGTGACCGAGTTGATCGAGCACGGCGGCGAGAAGCGGGCGAAGCTTGCGCTCACCACCAAGGATCAGAACGGCGAGATCAAGCTCGCTGGCGAAGCCATTATCGCGCTTTAGGAGAGATCATGTCGAAACTGCAAGGCAAAGTCGCGCTCGTCTCCGGATCGGGCCGCGGCATCGGGCGGGCGATTGCGCTGAAGCTCGCGCGCGAGGGCGCGAAGGTCGTGGTCAACGACCTCGATGCCGAGCCGGGCAATGCGGTCGTCGCCGAGATCAAGGCCATGGGTGGCGAGGCGATCGCGGTCAATGGCAGCGTGGTCGAGGCGGGCTTTGCCGATCGCTTCGTCGGTGCGGCCATCGAAACATTCGGCGGCCTCGACATCATCGTCAATAATGCCGGCTATACTTGGGACTCGACGATCCAGAAGATGTCGGACGAGCAATTCCAGGCGATGCTTGACGTCCATCTCGTCGCCCCGTTCCGGATCCTGCGCGCAGCGTCCGAGCCGATCCGGGTGATGGCGAAGAAGGAGGCGGAGGCCGGCCGCGAGGTGTTCCGCAAGGTCGTCAACATCTCCTCGATCGCGGGCCTCTACGGCAATGCCGGGCAGGCGAGCTATTCCTCGGCGAAGGCGTCGCTGATCGGGCTGACGCGCACGATGTGCAAGGAGTGGGGTCGCTACAAGGTCAACGTCAATTGCGTGGCGTTCGGCCTGATCAACACCCGCCTGACCCAGCCGATCGAGAGCCAGCAGAAAACCATCGACGTCGCCGGCCGCGACATCAAGGTCGGCGTCCAGCCGCAGATGCTGGAGGCGATGGGCCGCATGATTCCGCTCGGCCGCGGCGGCACGCCGGAAGAGGCGGCGGACGCGGTCTATCTGTTCTGCGCTCCGGAATCGAACTACATCAGCGGTCAGGTGATCGTCGCCGGCGGCGGTCTTCTGATTTAACACGAGGATATTATGCACTACCGATCGTCCTGGATGACCGAGGAGCTGGACACCTTCCGTGACCAGTTCCGCAAATTCCTCGCCAAGGATCTGGCCCCGCACGCCGAAAAGTGGCGTGAGCAGAAGCTGGTCGACCGCTCCGCCTGGCGCGCGCTCGGCGAGATGGGCGCGCTGCTGCCGAGCGTGCCGGAGGCCTATGGCGGCCTGGGCGCCAGCTTCGCCTATGACGCCGCGGTGCTCGATGACCTCGAGAGCACGGTCCCGGAGCTGACCACCGGCGTTTCCGTGCACAGCGCGATCTTGGCGCACTACATCGTCAACTATGGCTCGGAGGAGCAGAAAAAGCGCTGGCTGCCGAAGATGGCCTCGGGCGAGATGGTCGGCGCCATCGCGATGACCGAGCCCGGCACCGGCTCCGACCTGCAGGCCGTCAAGACTACGGCGAAGAAGCAGGGCAATTCCTACGTCATCAACGGCCAGAAGACTTTTATTACCAACGGCCAGGCTGCCGACCTCGTCATCGTGGTGGCGCGCACCGGAGCGCCGGGCGCGAAGGGTATTTCGCTGATCGTGGTGGAGACCGCAGGCGCGGAGGGATACCGGCGCGGCCGCAACCTCGACAAGATCGGCCTGCACGCCTCAGACACGTCGGAGCTGTTCTTCGACAATGTCACGGTGCCGCCGGAAAACCTGCTCGGCAATGAGGAGGGCAACGGTTTCGTCCAGCTGATGCAGCAATTGCCGCAGGAGCGGCTGTCGCTTGCGATCGGCGCGGTCGCCTCGATGGAGCGCGCGGTCAAGATCACCGCGGAATACACCAAGCAACGCACCGCGTTCGGCAAGCCGCTGATCGAATTCCAGAACACCGCGTTCACGCTCGCCGAGCGCAAGACCGAGGCGATGATCGCCCGCGTGTTCGTCGACTGGTGTGTCGACCGCCTGGTCGCCGGCGATCTCGACACCGTGACGGCGTCGATGGCGAAATGGTGGTGCTCGCAGAAGCAGGTCGAGACCGCCGACGAATGCCTGCAGTTGCATGGCGGCTACGGCTACATGCAGGAATACCCGATCTCGCGGATGTTCATCGATTCCCGTATCCAGAAGATCTATGGCGGCACCAACGAGATCATGAAGGTTTTGATCGCGCGCTCGCTGTAGGCAAGGCGGGGTTTCCAGCTCCGTCATTGCGAGGAGCCATAGCGACGAAGCAATCCATCCCTCCTCGGCGGGACCATGGATTGCTTCGCTTCGCTCGCAATGACGCGGATAGGCCCGGGAGGGCAACCGCCGGCTCTGCGCAAATAAGTGGCGTCCGGCTGCGGCCCTTTCCCTGCCGCATGGCTCGATGCCGCCGCTGCATCCCGCGGCGAGTTCGGCCTTGCGCCATAATCCCGTCTATCATACCCCCGTCGGACTACGTTTCGCGCGAGCCGCAAGCGCGCGCCAATGCCGCAGGGAGCCCTCATGACCAAAAGCAACGCCCGCACCGGAGGCCAGATCCTGATCGACCAGCTGGTCGCGCAAGGGGTGGAGCGCGTCACCTGCGTGCCGGGCGAGAGCTATCTGGCGGCGCTCGATGCCCTGCACGACAGCCCGATCGACGTCGTGATCTG
>DASVOL010000050.1:0-3517 GCA_036383375.1 Bradyrhizobium sp.
TGCGCTTCCCGCATCTTGGCCTGGATCTTGGCCATGCCGCCGATCCAGCGGTCGTAGTTCTCGGTCTTCTTGCGCATGTAGCCGAGCACCTGCGGGTGCGGCAGGATCAGGAAGGTCTCCTGCTCGATACCCCTCAGCGCATCCTGCGCGACCTGCTCCGCCGTGAGATCGCCGTCGCCGGATTGCGGGCCCTTCGGGATCGAGCGCAGCATGTTGGTGTCGACGCCCTGCGGGCAGAGGATCGAGACCTTGATGTTGTCGGCGCGGTGCGAGATCGCGAGGTTTTCGGCAAAGCCGACCGCGGCGTGCTTGGTGGTCGAATAGGCCGGGCTGCCGACCTGCGACAGCAGGCCCGCGGCCGAGATCGTGTTGAGGAAGTAGCCCTCGCCGCGCGCCTTCATGCGCGGCACCAGATGCCGGGCGGCATAGACATGCGCCATCACATGGATCGCCCAGCTGCGCGACCACGGCTCGTCCGAGGTGCCGCCGGCGTTCTTCGACAACGGATCGAAGCCGCCGCCGATACCGGCGTTGGAGCAGAACAGCGCGATCGGGCCGAACATGCGCTCGGTCTCCTCGATCACGTGCAGGATGTTCTTCTCCTGTCCGACGTCGCATTTGAACGCGGCGCCGCCGACCGAGGCCGCGACCCTCTCGGCTGCCCCGTGATCGAGGTCGACCACCACGACCTTGGATGCGCCCGCGGCATGGAACGCCTCGCACAGCGCCTTGCCGATGCCATTGCCACCGCCGGTGACCACCACGACCTTACCTGCCACCTGCATGGCTATCCTCCCGATATCTTTGCTTGCACACTGTCGCTTTGCGTACCCTGCCCCCAATATCCCGTCATCGGGAGCGCGAAGCGCGTCTCGAAGGATGCACGGCCCGGCTGGTGGCCGTCGACCCTTCGAGACGCCGCTGCGCGGCTCCTCCAGCGACAACGGCTTCGCCGTTGCGCGGGGGTGACGGTAAGAGGGCTGAATGCGCTATCACGAAGCATGATAGCCCATCCGCCGCGAATGGCGAGGAACTTCAGCTCGCCAGCACCACGTCGAACACCGCCGTATAGTGGCAGGCGGCCCCGAGCAGCACGAAGCCATGCCAGATCGCGTTCTGGAAGCGCAGCCGCCGCCAGGAGTGGAAGATCACCCCGAAACTGTAGAGAATGCCGCCGGCGAGCACGAAGCCGAGCGCCTTGGCCGGCAGCGCCTTGACCACGGCGTCGTAGAGCATGATGCCGCTCCAGCCCATCGCAAGATAAAGCCCGACCGCGAGCCGGTCGAACCGGCCGGGATAGGCGAGCTTCAGCCAGATGCCGACGATTGCCACGCACCACACGCCGATCAGCAGCGCGATCGCAAAATGACTGTCCTTCAGTTCCACGATGAACGGCGTGTAGGTCGCGGCGATCAACAGGTAGATCGCGGAGTGATCGAAGCGCCGCAGCACCCATTTGGCGCGCGACACCGGCCAGAGATTATAGGTCGCCGACAGCGTCAGCATCGCGAGCAGGCCGGCGACATAGACCGAGACCACGGCAATATCGAACGGCCCGGCATAGACCGCGGTCAGCACGATCAGCGCGGTGGCGGCAACCAGTCCGAAAGCGACGCCGACCAGATGAACGACGCCGTCCGCGATCAGTTCGGCGCGGTCGTAGTTCCACAGCGCCGCGCCGGCCGCGTGGATCGATGACGAGGCAAGTTGCTTGAGGCGAAAGACCGTCATGCAGGGCTTTCCTGTGGGCCGATGGACTATGGGTAACGCGAGCAGCGGGACGCGTTCAATCCCCTGGGTATTCCCCTCGCCTGCAAAGGCGCCGGAAATGTGAAACTTGATTTTGGCCCGATAATCGCCACCTTGCGGGTGATCGCCCGCCCCATTTTGGCTCCTCCTGCCGGATCTTTTCGTTAACCCTCCATGCCCCCTCGCTTCTCTGATATCGTCGAGGAAGCGCGTCTCTCGGCGCGGGCGCTGCGCGACTATAGCGAGGGCCTTTTCAGGCCGACGGTGCGGCTCGGCGTCACCGGCCTGTCGCGCGCCGGCAAGACCGTGTTCATCACCGCGCTGGTGCACGGCCTGACCCGTGGCGGCCGCTTCCCGGTGTTCGAGGCCTATAGCTCGGGACGGATCGCGCGCGCCGATCTCGCCCCGCAGCCTGACGATGCGGTGCCGCGCTTCGCCTATGAGAACCATGTCCGCACCCTGATCGAGGAGCGGACCTGGCCAAGCTCGACCACCGACATCTCCGAGCTCCGCCTCGTGATCGAGTATCAGCGGCAAAATGGCGCGGACCGCAAGCTGACGCTCGACATCGTCGATTATCCCGGCGAGTGGCTGCTCGACCTGCCGCTGCTCAACAAGAGCTACGAGCAATGGTCGGCGGAGAGCCTTGCGCTGTCGCGCGAGCCGCTGCGCGCAAAACTCGCGGCGCCATGGCACGCCCATCTCGCGATGCTGAAGCCCGAGGCCAAGGAGGACGAGCAGGCCGCGCGCACCGAAGCAAGATTGTTCACCGATTATCTGCGCGCCTGTCGCGACGAGCGCTTCGCGATGAGCCTGCTGCCGCCCGGCCGCTTCCTGATGCCAGGCAATCTCGCCGATACGCCGGCGCTGACCTTTGCGCCGCTCGACGTGCCGGTGGACGGCAGCGCGCCCGACAGCTCGCTGTGGGCGATGATGCGGCGGCGCTACGAGGCCTACAAGGACGTCGTGGTGCGGCCGTTCTTCCGCGATCACTTCGCGCGGCTCGATCGCCAGATCGTGCTGGCCGACGCGCTCGCCGCGTTCAATGCCGGCCCCGAGGCGCTGCATGATCTCGAAGCGGCGCTGGCCGGCATCCTCGATTGCTTCCGGATCGGCCGCAGCACGGTCCTGAGCGCGCTGTTCCGGCCACGCATCGACCGCATCCTGTTCGCGGCGACCAAAGCCGACCATCTGCATCACCAGAGCCACGACCGGCTGGAAGCCGTGTTGCGACGGATCGTGGCCAGGGCCACCACGCGCGCCGAATATGCCGGCGCTGCCATCGACGTCGTGGCGCTCGCCGCGGTGCGCGCCACGCGCGAAGCGCAGGTCGCACGCGGCCGCGACCGGCTCCCCTCGATCCTCGGCACGCCGGCGCAGGGCGAGGTCGCCAATGGCGGCACACTGGACGGCGAGACCGAGGTCGCGACCTTTCCGGGCGACCTGCCCGACAATCCGGAGGAGCTGTTCAACGGCGGATTCCGCGGCCTCTCGAGCGCCGGCGCCGAGGCCGCCGATTATCGCTTCCTGCGCTTCCGGCCGCCGAAACTGGAACGAGCTGGCGATGCGGAGCCGGCGCTGCCTCACATCCGCCTTGACCGCGCCCTCCAGTTCCTGATCGGAGACAAACTGCAATGAACGAGAAGACGCCCCCGCGGCGGCCGGCGACGTTCAAGCTCGACGATCCCGGCGTGGTCGTGATGGATCCGGACGACAGCGGCCGCCTCACCCGCGGCACGATCCAGATCGTGCCCGAGGCCGAGCCCGC
>DASVOL010000051.1:0-19585 GCA_036383375.1 Bradyrhizobium sp.
TCGAGCGTGATCTGCCGCGACTTCGAGACCAGCGTGCGGCCGATCTCGAGATCGTCGTAGTGATAGCGGAACGGGTGCAGGTCACCTTCGAGCACCGGGCTGCCCTTGAACCAGCGGCCGGTGACGCCGCTCAGCATCGCCGGCGAGCCCTGCAACGCGGTGCGCTGCATGTAGTGCTGGAGACTGCGGACGCCGCCCAGTTCCTCGCCGCCGCCGGCCCGGCCCGGTCCGCCGTGAACCATCTGCGGCATCGGCGAGCCGTGTCCGGTGTGCTCGGTCGCGCAATCGCGGTCGATGATCGCCACACGGCCGTGAAAACTGCCGATGCCGAATGCGAGCTCGGTGGCGGCCGCGACGTCGTGGGTGTAGACCGATGCCACCAGGCTGCCGCCGCCGCGATTGGTCAGCGCGATGGCCTGGTCGAGATCGTCATAGCCCATCACGGTGCAGACCGGCCCGAACGCCTCGATCTCGTGCACCGCGGTCGCGGCGAGCGGTTTGGAGCAGTGCAGCAGCAGAGGTGGAACGAACGCGCCGCGCTTGGCGTCGGCGTCGACCAGCGAGAAGTTGTCGGGATCGCCGGCCACCAGTTCGGCTTCGGTGCGAAGCTTCGCGACATGGGCAAGCACATCGCTGCGCTGGGCGAGGCCGACCAGCGGTCCCATCCTGACTTTCTCGTTCTCGGGATTGCCGATCGTGACCTTGGCGAGACGCTCGCGCAGCGCCGTGACGACGGCGTCGATCTGCGCCGACGGCGCCAATGCGCGGCGGATCGCGGTGCATTTCTGCCCGGCCTTGACCGTCATCTCCTTCGCCACCTCCTTGATGAAGAGGTCGAACTCCGGGCTTCCCGGCACGGCGTCCGGCGCGAGGATCGCCGCATTGAGCGAATCCCGCTCGGCGATGAACCGGACCGCCTCGCGCGCGATGACCGGGTGCCGTTGCAGCTTTTGCGATGTGTCGGCCGAGCCGGTGAAGGACACCACGTCCTGGCAGGTGAGATGGTCGAACAGGTCGCCGGTCGATCCGACGATGAACTGCAGGACGCCTTCCGGCAGCGCGCCGGACTCGGTGATCATCCGCACCAGCTCGTACGCGACATAGGAGGTGACGGTCGCAGGCTTGGTGACGACGGGAACGCCGGCGAGCAGCGCGGGTGCCATCTTCTCCAGCATGCCCCAGCACGGGAAGTTGAATGCGTTGATATGGACAGCAATGCCATGCAATGGCGTGACGATGTGCTGACCCGCGAATGCGCCGCCCTTGGAGAGCCCCTCGACATTGCCGTCGAGCAGGTATCTGGTGTTCGGAAGCTCGCGGCGTCCCTTGCTGGCATAGGCGAACAGCGTGCCGATGCCGCCATCGACGTCGATCATGGCGTCTGTGCGGGTTGCGCCCGCATGGAGCGAGAGTTTGTAAAGCCGGTCCTTGTGCTGGCTCAGATAGTCGGCCAGCGTCTTCAGCAGGCCGGCACGCTGGTGGAACGACAGCTTGCGGAGATTCTTGCCGCCGACCGTGCGGCCATAGGCGAGGATCTCGCGCATGTCGAGATCGCTCCTGGTCGCGACCGCCACCACGTCGCCGGTGACGGCACTGCGAATCTCGGTGGCGGGCTCGCCGGCGCCGGACCACTTTCCACGAACGAAGCTGTCGAGTTTCATGACCTTGTCGGCCGACTGCGCGCCGCTGGATTGAGGCTGTGTCATCGAAGTTGGTCCCTCTGACTTGTGATCAATGATGCGTCTTGCCTTGCGGGCGGAACGTTCAATTCTAGGCACGTCCGACAAAGCGCGGCGCGCGTTTTTCGAGGAACGCAGTGACGCCTTCGGCATAGTCCGCCGACCGGCCTGCGCGTCCTTGCAGGTCGCGCTCGAGTGTGAGCTGCGCGTCGAGCGTGTTGGTCTCGGAGGCATCGAGCGCCTGCTTGATCAACGCAAGACCATCGGTCGGCTGCGTCGCGAGCGAGGCGGCGAGGGCGTGGGCCTCAGTCGTCAGGTCCGAATCCTCTACCACTCTCCAGATCATGCCCCAGGTCTCCGCCCGCTCCGCAGAGACTGGCTCGGCGAGCATGGTCAACGCACGGGCTCGTGCTGCGCCGACCAGCCGCGGCAGGAACCAGGTGCCACCGGAATCCGGGACGAGGCCGAGCTTCGCGAAGGCCTGAATGAACTTGGCCGACCGTGCGGCGATCACGATATCACAGGCAAGGGCCACGTTGGCGCCGGCGCCGGCGGCCACGCCGTTGACGGCGCACACGACCGGCATCGGAATGCTGCGCAGCTTGCGCACCAGCGGGTTGTAGTATTTTTCGATCGGCGCCGAGAGATCAGGCGTCTCGCCCGGCGTGAATACTCCATCGGAGAGATCCTGCCCGGCACAGAACCCGCGTCCGGCCCCGGTCAGGATCAGCGCGCGGCAGGATTTGTCCTGTTCGGCCGCGATCAACGCGGCCATCAATGCGGCGTGCAGATCGGCGCTGAATGAATTCAGGCGGTCGGGCCTGTTGAGCGTCAGAACGCGATATCCGGCGCGGATATCGGTCAACACCAAATCGCTGACCATGATTACCTCCCGTTGCGGCTTCTGATGACCGAGGTCGCATGACCTGCGACCGGATTACTATTGACCGTCCGGTCAGTCAATTATATTTATCCCGTGCTCCAGTATGGACTGCGTCTTCGGGCTGATCGGAGCGAAGACGATTTTAGTCCCGGTCGCGAAATCGGGGCGCGACAAACGCATCAAGATCGAAGGAATTTTGCGTGCGTTGCATCAGGCTGCGTATTTGCGAAGCCTGTGCGCGATGCTTGACACTTGTCAGATCGCGGCATCGGCGGAACCCGTGAAAGGTTCACGTTGAAAGCTGCGCGGCATGGCGCCCATGCCGCGGTGTGCGCCGCCACAAATCAGCCGTATATGAGCGGCGACTTCCGCCACCATGAGGGCGAGCCGATGACAATGCAGTCGGGCGATATCACAGGGTTCCGGTTCTCGACCGCGCACTTCGGCGAGCGCGATCGGTTGCCGATCTTTCGCGAGCAGATCGGGCGGATGATCGTCAAGCTTGATCCGGAGCCGCTCGACGACGGTGCGTTTCATGCCGAAGCGAATGTGCGCGAATTGGCCGGGCTCGGCATCGGATCCTGGGCGTGCAGCAATCTCAAGATCGCAAGACCGCGCGAATTGCTGGACGGCACCGACGACCTGGTGCTGACGATCATCACGAGCGGCAACACCCGTGCCTCGCAGCGCGGCCGTGACATCGAGCTCGGCCCGGGCCAGGCTGTCCTGCAGTCGAGCGCGGAAGCGGGCAACATGGTGGTTCCGGTGTCGCCGAGCCGCTTCGTCGGTCTCCGGCTGCCGCGCAAGGCGCTGGCATCGCTGGTCAACGATCCCGAGGACATGCTGATCCGCCCTCTGCCGGCGAACACCGAGGCGATGCGCCTGCTGGCGCTCTACATCAGGGAGCTCGACGACAGCTATCAGCTTTCGACTCCCGAACTGCGCGGCGCCGTCGTCAAGCATCTGATCGATCTCGGCGCGCTGATCATCGGCGCCAACCGGGATGCGGCGGTTGCTGCGGAAGACGGCGGACTGGC
Source organism: Bradyrhizobium sp. (assembly GCA_036383375.1). Taxonomy (GTDB): domain Bacteria; phylum Pseudomonadota; class Alphaproteobacteria; order Rhizobiales; family Xanthobacteraceae; genus Bradyrhizobium. Next base: position 3,600 of record DASVOL010000051.1, read on the forward strand.
GGCGGCCCGGCTCGCCGCGGTCAAGGCCGACATCAGCGACAATCTCAGCTATGGCGACCTCACGCTGCCCGCGGTAGCTGCGCGGCTGAAGCTCACGCCGCGCCATATCCAGAGGCTGTTCGAGAGCGCGGGTTCGACATTCTCGGAATTCGTGCTCGGCCAGCGCCTGGCGCGCGCGCATCATTTGCTGACCGATCCGCGTCACAACCGCAGCGCCATCGGCACGATTGCGTTCGAAGTCGGGTTCGGCGATCTGTCCTACTTCAATCGCACCTTCCGCCGGCACTACGGCGTGACGCCGTCGGATATTCGCACGGTGCCGCGGCGTTCCTGACCGAACATCTGAACTCCCGCTGTGTGGCCCGACAGCCCCTTATGGCTCTCCGCAGCCCGGCACCCGCCGGACCTGTTCGATCAGCCGCCGGTAACGCTCTGCGGATAGCTCCCTCTCATTCGCGCACATCAGCATCGCAACGCACGCTGCCTGCGGCGCGGCGGGCCAGGCGATGGTGCCGTCGATCGCGCCGTCGCATTTGAGGTAGGCGTTCTTCGCTTCCCAACGGATCACATTTTCCGGTGCGCGGGTTGCGCCGGCTGTCACGATCAGTGCCGCTCCGATCAACAGGACCGATCGCAATGTCCGCCGATATGATCCGCGCATGTCGCTTGTCCAATCCTTCGGAAGGTTGTTGACGATACAGGAGCGTCCGAGGCGGGCAATCATTAGCGGGGGCCGACCTGCATACAATTCCGCCGTCGGGCAGCCATGCAGCGACAAATCCATTCACCTCGTCGACCGATGTCGCATATGTCCAAATCGCTGTCGCGTCGGTCCGTGCGACACATCCCCTAAGCGCATAAAAGGCGGCTTCCGCGCGATCTTGCCTGCGGCACGATCCGCTCAGCCCGGCGGTGGCACCGTTGGCGTGGTATCGCGCGCATCGGCTCAAATTTCAGGACGTATCATGGCTCCGCCTCGCATGATCGCTCGCCATCTCGCTCATCCACGCGGCGTCTTCGGTCGTTTCGTTGGCGGTCTGATGAACCGGTACAACAGCCGGATGAACCGCTTCGCGCTGGAGTTGCTCGACGTGAAGTCCTCCGATCGCGTGGCCGAGATCGGGTTCGGAGGTGGCGCAACGATCGCCCCTCTGCTCGATTGCGCTGCTCATCTGACAGCAGTCGATCGCTCGCGGGACATGGTGGCGTGGGCGATGGCGCGATATCGGACTGCGATCGATGCCGGGCGCGCCGACTTTCGTATCGGAGAGATCGAGGCCCTACCGCTTCAGAACGATCAATTCGATAAGGTGTGCAGCGTCAACACGGTGTACTTCTGGCGATCGCTGTCCGCGGGCGCCAGCGAGATCAGGCGGGTGCTCAAGTCAGATGGCGTGCTCGCGCTCGGCTTCCTACCGGGTGATGCGATGGAGCGCTCGGGATATCCCAACGACATCTTCACCTTTCGAGCCGTCGACGATGTTGGACATGCCTTGCGGCGGGCGGGATTCGGAACCGTCGAGATCCGTCGTCCCGAGCCTGGCACGGCGTGGAATGTGATCGTTGCGCGATAGGAGGCGCATTCATTGTTCAACATCGCTCGCAACGAAGGCTGCGCGTGCATCGATATTGGATTCGGAGAAAGATCACGCCGCGGCGAACCTGTTCGGCCTTGCGCGCACTCATTCAGGAAGGATTGCGCTCATGTCGGCCTCACTCATTCGATCAGCATCAGTGCTTCTCTGCCTTCTGGCGGGGATAGCGCCGATCGCCACCGAGGCCGCGGGTGCGAAACCAGTACTCAGGATCGAGAACGGGTTCCAACAGACCATTGCGGTCTCGGCCGGGAGCGAGCTCTCATTCGGACCACCGCGGCAATCGCCGATCCAGCCTGGTGGCACCGGCGCCGGCGAAATCACGATCTCGCTTGCGGCCGGCGCTACCGTCGGTATTGCCAAGCTGCACGTTTTCGAACGCAGTGCTGTCCCGATCGGCTTCACGGTGACGCCTGGCAGGGCCGGAAGTCGATCGCTGTCGTCAAGCTTTGCGGTCATCTCGAGATGGACAGTTGGGTCGTGCTGCCGATCGAGACGACGCACGTCGACGTCTCCGATTTCTTCCCCGCCAAGGACGGATGCGACTGACTTCCGCGAGTTTGCTCCCCCAATCAAGCGAAAAGGAATGACCATGCCTCCGATAGCCAAAGGGGCCTTTCTGGTCCTGCTTGCCGGGTTGCTGCCCTGGTGCGCGCGGGCGAATGACACGTCCGCCGCGCTCGAAACCGGAGGACTTCGCTTCAAGCACGACCCCGATATCGTGATGCGTTCCGAGGATCTGTTCATCTCCGAGAAGCAGATCCGGATCGTCTATCGGTTCTTCAACACCTCGGCTGCCGACAAAACGATCATGATAGCGTTCCCGATGCCTGACATCGTCGGCAAGGAGGGTGACGAGAACATCGGGCTCCCGACCGACGATCCCGAGAACATCTTTGATTTCCACGTCACGGTCGACGGCAGGGCGGCCGCGCCGCGTCTCGAGCAGACGGCGCTCGCGAACGATGTGGACCAGACGGCGCTGCTGCGGAAGCTCGGAATTCCGTTGATGCCGATCAGGGGGCCTGCGGGCGAACTGCTAGACAAGGTGCCGAAATCGAACTGGCCGGAGCTCGTCAAGCTTGGCGTCGGTGCCATCGAGACCTACGGCTCCGGTGGCCCGATGCAGGACCATCTGGTGCCGACCTGGACGTTGCGCTCGGCCTATACCTGGACGCAGACCTTCCCTGCGGGTCGGGAGATCACGTTCGAGCAGACCTATCGTCCGAGCGTCGGCGGCTCGGCGCAGACGATCATCGGCGCCGACAACTGGCGCAGCAATTCGGAAGCGCGAGAGTTGCTCGCCTCATACTGCATCGACGATGACCTGATCCGCACCATCGAGCGGGCGCGCGCGACCAGGCACGCTCCCTATCCCCCATTCAGTGAACGGTCGATTGCCTATGTGCTCTCGACCGGCGCCAACTGGGCGGCGCCGATCGGCGATTTTCACCTCACCGTCGACAAGGGCGAGCCCAATAATTTCGTCAGCTTCTGCGCCGAAGGCGTCAAGAAGACCGGATCGACGCGCTTCGAGGTCCGGCACACGAACTTCACGCCGTCGCGAGATCTGAAGATCGTCATCTTCGTTCCGAATCCGAACTAGCGCCTGCAAGGACCGCGCAACGATTGCGGACATTGTTGTGTGATGTCGCATGCGTCCCAATCCTGGTCGCATCCGTCCGAGCCTGGCATCGCTGAGTTGCCTAAAAGTCGGCCCCCCGTGATCGCCCTGCGCGGGCGATCCACCGATAGCAATGCAGCGAGGCTACCCATGACAGACACCACCTCGTCGTTCGTCGATGCCGCCGCGGCGCTCGCGCCGCGCATTCAGGCCTCGGTGCAGGAGAGCGAGCGGTCGCGGCGGCTGCCTGTCCCGCTGGTTGAGGCAATGGCGCAGGCGGGGCTCTTCCGCCTCTGGATTCCACGTGCCATCGGCGGCGAGGAAGCTGCCCCGATGACCCTCGTTCGGGTGGTCGAGGAGATCTCGCGCGCCGACGGTGCTGCGGGTTGGTGCATGGCCATCGGGGGCGCCTATGGCGTGTTCGGCGGCTATCTCGGGAAGGGCGCCGCGCGCGACATCTATGGCAGCGATCCGCTGGTTCGGACCGCGGGCGCCTTGCGGCCGTTCGGCACCGCCAGGATCGTCGATGGCGGCTATCGCGTCGCAGGCCGGTGGCCGCTCGGAAGCGGCTGCCAGCACTCCGGCTGGATGATCGGCAACTGCCGGATATTCGACGGGGATCAACCGCGCTTGCGCCCCGACGGCGCCCCGGTGATGCGCTTCATGCTGTTTCCGACCGCGCAATGCGAGATTCTCGACACCTGGAACAGTATCGGGCTGCGCGGCACGGGCAGCCATGACTATGCGATCGCGGATGCCTTCGTGCCATCCGCGCAGTCGCTCTCGTTTCGCGAGCCGCCGGTGGAGCAGGGGCCGCTCTATGCGTTTCCGACCATTGCGCTGTTCGGGGCGGCGCTCGCCGCCGTGCCGCTCGGCATCGCCCGCCACGCGATCGACATTTTGGTCGAGCTCGTCGGACGCAAGATCGCAACGCGCTCGCGCAAGCTGCTCCGCGAGGATGCACTGATCCAGGCCGATCTCGGCCGCGCCGAGGCCTTGCTGGGTTCGGGAAGGGCATTCCTTTACGGCAAGCTGGAAGAGGCGTGGCTGGCCGTCAGTGCCGGCGAGATGCTCAGCGTTGCCGACCGCGCCACGCTGTGGCTGGCTTCGACCCATGCAGCGAACGCGGCTAAGCAGGCGACCGAGCTGATGTTCGGCGCCGGCGGCTCGGCCGCGCTGGACGTAAGCTGCGGGCTCGAACGCTGCGTGCGTGATGTCCATGCTGCCGTCCAGCACCTCGCTTTGGCACCGGCCAACTATCAGATGGCTGGTGAGGCGTATCTCGGCGCGGACATGCGGTCGACACCCTTGCTGTTCTCCGATGACCGCGACGAAGCACGCTCCCTATCCGCCAACCCGAATTAGCGCCGGCGCATTCCGCACATGATGAGCATGCCAAGGATGGTCCTGAAGCCGGCCCCGCGCCTGCTTCTCTGGATCGGCGCGTTAGCCGGGCCGGCATCGGCACAGTCCACCGATCCGCATCATCCGACGGTGCTCGGCGCCGGCGTCAATCGCGCCAACATTACCAACGATGTCCGCGGTCATTACTACAGCTTCATGGCCGGGCCGGGCCATGTCGATGTCGAGCTCGCTTTCAAGGAGATGGGGGTGTTCGGCCGTCCGCTGCCGCAGCACCTCAACTTCGACTTCTGGAATGCGGACGGCGTTCGGCTGTCCCACATCGAAGTCCTGTCCCGGGGCAGCGTCGCCCACCGGCACACCGATGCCGATTTGGCGGCGCGACAAAGAATCAATCTGGCGGTCTCGACGCAGTGGGGCGCGATCAAGGTCGGCGGCTATTACGAGATCGAGCTGAAAGGCGCCGTGGAGGCGGCGGCACCGGTCGGAGCCGGCGTCAAGCCGTCAGAGCCCGAGCCGCTGGTGCGGCCGTGATCGCGCTGTCACCAGCTATGTGCTGCCGCGCACACAGGACGATTCCGAACGCCAATGCACGGCAACGTGTTTCACATTGTTGCCCAATGTCGCATATGTCCAATCCCCCGTCGCCTCAGTCCGAGCCTGCTGCTCATCGCGCGCATACAAGGCAGCCCCCGGTGATCGTTGCGGCCGGCGATACCAGCCGATTGCGATGCATTGAGGCGACTTGAGACCATCGAGGAGAATATGATGAAGTTTGCACTTCGAGGATACTTTCTTGCGCTTGGCGCGAGCCTGGCATTGTCCGGCGCGGCCATGGCCCAGGATATCAGTGTTGCCGTGGTTGGGCCGATGACCGGCTCGGAGGCGAGCTTCGGTCAACAGTTCAAGAACGGTGCCGACCTCGCCATCGCCGATATCAATGCGGCGGGTGGCGTGCTCGGCAAGAAGCTGAAGCTGGAAGTCGGCGACGACGCCTGCGATCCGAAGCAGGCGGTGTCGGTTGCCGAGAAGATGGCAGGCGCGAAGATTCCGTTCGTGGTCGGGCATTTCTGCTCGTCGACCTCGATCCCCGCCTCGGACGCCTATGCCGAGGGCAATGTGCTGCAGATCACGCCGGGCTCGACCAATCCGCTCTTCACCGAGCGCGGGTTGTGGAACACGTTCCGCGTCTGCGGCCGGGACGACCAGCAGGGCATGGTCGCGGCCGCCTATATCATCAAGAACTACAAGACCAAGAACGTCGCGATCATCCACGACAAGACGACCTACGGCAAAGGCCTGGCCGACGAAACGAAGAACGCCATCAACGCGGCGGGCGTGAAGGAAAAGCTCTATGAGGCCTACACCAAGGGCGACAAGGATTTTGCCGCGCTGGTGTCCCGCTTCAAGAAGGAATCGATCGATTTCGTCTATGTCGGTGGCTACTACGCCGAGGCGGCGCTGATCCTGCGCCAGATGCGTGAGCAGGGCGTCAATGCCGTGCTGATGGGCGGCGACGCCTTGGTCGACAAGCAGTTCGCTGCGATCGCAGGTCCGCTTGCCGAGGGCTCGCTGTTCACGTTCTCGCCCGATCCGCGCAAGAAGGTGACCGCGGCCGCGACCTTGAAGAAGTTCAAGGACAAGGGCATCGATCCTGACGGCTACACGCTCTACAGCTACGCCGCATTCCAGATCTGGAGCCAGGCCGTCGCCCGTGCCCAGACCACGGACGCCAAGAAGATCGCAGCGACCATCAAGAGCGGAAACTGGGACACCGTGCTCGGCAACATCAGCTACACGCCGAAGGGTGACATCACCCTGATCGATTACGTCGTGTACCGCCGCGACAAGGACGGCAACTACGCCGAGCTGCCGGCCGCCGGTCAATGATCGCTGGCCGCGACATCGGCGCTCCTCCCTGATCGATGTCGCGGCTGTGCCGGCTCACAGCGCCAACGGACCAACCCTCTGCCAGCCCCGGAGGTGTTGGCGCTGTGACGCCTGGTCTGCCGCGGACAAGCTGCCATTGGGCAGGTTGCCGCATCAATCACCGTGCCGAGCCGATCCCGCAACAACTGTTGAATCCAATCTCGATCGACCACGGCAACCCAAGAGCCAACGAGAGGCAACACGTGTCTGACATAAGCCTGAGCAATGGCGGCGGCCGCGGCGGTTCAGCCGATTGGCACGCCGCGGGACAATCCCAAGGACAACCTCAAGGGGCGTCCCATTCCTATCCGTTGCTGGTTCACGATCATGGCTTGGCGACGGCGCTGAAGCTGTTGGTCGAAACCTTGCCCTATGCGCTGGCGCGCTGGGGCGTGCTGCTGGCCTTTGCTGCGGCGTGCGCCATCTGGGCCATCGTCGCCGTGGGCGGCGCGGTGTGGCTCGGCACCCATGTCGCCAGCGTGTTCGGCTATTGCTGGCTGCTTGGCATCCTGTTGCTCGGCGGATGGATCTGGGGCGCCATTCTGCGCTACACGCTTCACATGATCGCCTGCGGCCATGTCGCCGTGCTGACCGAGCTGATCACGCGCGGCAGCATCGGCAACGGCACCGAAGGGCAGTTCGCCTACGGCCGCCGGATCGTGATGGACCGGTTCGGCGAGGTCGCGGTCCTGTTTGGGCTCAACGCGCTGATCCGCGCCGTGCTCCGCGCGTTTCACAATGCGCTCGATACGCTCGGCGATTGGCTGCCGGCGCCCGGCATGAAGGCGATCGTCGGTCTGCTCAACACCATCCTGTCGGCCGCGACGCGCTATCTGGACAAGGTGGTGTTGTCCTACGATCTGGCGCGCGGCGGCGACGATCCGAGGCGCAACATCCAGGACGGACTGGTCTACTATTGCCAGAACGCCAAGCCGATCCTGGCGACGTCGGTCTGGATGGTCATCGTCGAGCGGATCCTGAGCATCCTGCTTTGCCTGCTGCTGCTGGTCCCCGCCGGTGTGGTGACGGTCTGGTTGCCGGAGGCTGTCAGGGAATACGGCGCCATGGTCACCGTCTTCATCGCGGCCCTGCTGGCGGTGACGGTGCGCGCGGCATTCATCCAGCCGCTATTCCTGATCTGCATGATGATCCGCTTTCACGCGCTGATCGAGAACCAGCCGATCAATTCGACCTGGGTCGGTTATCTCGACGGCCTCACAGACAAGTTTCGGCAGATCGGACGCTGAGATCGGCGGACGGCGGATGATGCCGAACTGCAAGCCGGCCGGACGGATGATCATGGTATCTCGCAACGGAGATGTTCGGTGACCGACATTACGCTCGACAATAACGGCGTCAGGCTGGCTGCTTCGGTCGATGGCCCGCCGGACGGTGAACCGATCCTGTTTCTGCACGGCCTGTCGCTCAGCCGGGACACATGGCAAGAAATCGGGGGCCGGCTCAGGGATCGATATCGGGTCTGGACGCTGGATTTCCGGGGACACGGGCACTCGGATCGGGCCTCGGGCTACGCGCTCGCCGATTATGTCTCGGACGCCGAGACCGCCTTGGCCGCGATCGGGCGTCCGGCGGTGATCGTCGGGCACTCGCTCGGCGGCTGCGTTGCCGGGGTGCTGGCACAGAGTGGCAATGCCGGCGTACGCGCCGCCTTCCTCGAAGACCCGCCTTGGTATCTTGGCCAGCCGGGCGAGTGGGAGAAGTCGGCATTCCCAAAACTGTTTGCGATCGTCAGCGCGCGTCAGGCTGTGTGGCAGCAGGCGCGCGCGCCACTCGGTACGTATCTGGCGTTCGTTGCAGACTCTCCGACGCCGATGGGCGGGATCGGCCGCGATCATTTCGGCCCCCGTCATCTGTTGAGTCATGCGTCAGCGCTGCAGCGGCAGGACGGGCGGTGCTGGGCCGACGGGAACGTTGCCACCTCGGTTCTTGCGGCGATACCGACCGGGCGGGAATTCCTTTGTCCCGTCAGGATCATTCAGGCCGATCCTGGATGTGGGGCAGCGTTGCTGGAGGACCACGATGCGCGCTTCGCTCACGACAATCCGCGTGCCGACATCATTCGCTATGAGGGATGCGGCCATTCACCCCACCGCTCCATCGCGTTCGAGCAGCGCTTCGCAGCGGATCTGCAAGCTTTCCTGTCGAGCCTGCATCCGGCGTGAGCACGGGCGCAGTCGCCTCCCTTCACGAACCGAAGACGGGTAGATCCATGCAAGAGACCTCCGGCTACGATCCGAACTATGTGATGGGGCGGTCGACCGCGGAGACCGACCGGCTCAAGCGCCAGTCGCAGCTCTACGATGCATCCACGCGGCAGCTCCTAAGGGAGGCTGGGATATCGCGGGGCATGAAGGTGCTCGACGTCGGCAGCGGAGCCGGCAACGTATCCTTCATTGCCGCAGGCCTGGTCGGCGAAAGCGGGGCGGTGGTCGGGGTCGACAGCAATCCCGCTATCATCGAGGAAGCCGCGGCCACGGCGCGCTCGTTCGGCCTAAGTCAGGTCTCGTTCCGGGTCGGCGACATCAACACGATCGAGCTGGATCGGGATTTCGATGCGGTCGTCGGCAGGCTTGTGCTGATCTATGTGAAGGATCCCGCCGCGCTGGTTCGGCACTTGCTGGAGCGCGTCAAGCCCGATGGCATCGTGGCGTTCCAGGATCTCGACTGGGGCGAGGGGCCGATCGCCAATCCGCCGTCGCCGCTGCTCGCGCAGGCTTGGGGCACTGTGAAGGAGATGTTCCGCCGGGCCGGTTTGAACAACCGCATGGGATTGTCGCTGCACGGCGCCTTCGTCGCCGCCGGGCTTCCCGCACCGCGCATGAGCCTGTTTGCGCCGGCCGGAGGCGGGGAGGATTTCGACGGTTACGACTACATGGCGAGCGGCCTGCGCAGCAACCTGCCGCATATCGTCAAGCTCGGCGTCGCCACTGAAGCGGAGCTGGCGCTGGACAGTTTTGCCGAGCGCTTGCGCGCCGAGGTCGTCGCCGTGCAGGGCGTCTTTGCGCTGCCGACCTTCGTCGGCGCGTGGTCGCGCAGGCGGCCGGGCTGAACCGCGACCTCAGGCATTGCCAACGACCGCGTCGATGAACGTCGCTGCCAATTCCCTCAACTGCTTGCGGCTGTATCCGGCGCGTTCCATCACGGCCAGCCCGCGCGTGTACGTCACGATGACGCGCGCCAGCCGGTTCGCATCGGCCGCGCTCCGCTTGCACGGCGCCCTGCCGATCGCCTTGCCGATCTGCTGCTCGAGTCGCGTGAGCACATCCTGCACGCGCTGACGCACATCTGCGCTTGAAATGGCCGCGTCGAGCGCGGTCCGCGTGGTCAGGCAGCCGCGCGGCGGCGAGCCGTCGGTCATGTTGACGATGATCATCTCGAAGAAGTGTCGCAGCCCCGCTGCGGCGTCGCCGTGGGACAGCGCATTGCCGGCTGCCTCCAGGAATTGCCCGGCATACTGATCGAAGGCGCGCAGGAAGATCGCTTCCTTGTCGCCATAGGCGTTGTAGAGGCTGCCGCGCTGCACGCCGGTCGCCGCCGCGAGGTCCTGCATGGTCGCGTCGTGCAGTCCCTTGCGCCAGAACACGTCGAGCGCGGTTGCGATCACGTCGTCCTCGTCGAACTGGCGTACGCCTACCATGTGATTTCGCTCCAGTAGACCATTCTTGACATCATCGTCAAGATTGACAATGATGTCAAGAATGATGCGAAGGAGATCTAGATGATTACCGCCGTCACGACATTCAGATTGCCAAAGCCGATCACGCGCGAGGAAGCGCGCAGCATCTTCCTGAGCACCGCGCCGATCTATCGCGGCGTCCAGGGGCTGTTTCGCAAGACTTATGTGCTGTCCGAGGACGGCATGACGGCCGGCGGCATCTATTTCTGGAATTCACGGGGCGAGGCGGAGGCGCTGTACACCGATGCATGGCGCGCCCGCGCCCGCGAGAAATATGGTACCGATCCGACGGTCGCCTATTTCGAGAGTCCCGTGGTGGTCGACAATGTCGCCGAGCAGATTGTCGCCGACCGATAGCAACAAAGCGGCGACGGCGGAGACATGTCACAACGCATTGAGTGCTCTGCGTGACGGAGCGAGCGGCAGCCATTCCGGAATCTGCCGCTTGGCGAGCCAGTATGGCCGCCAGATCGCGCGCCAGGTCGGGCGGTCGAGAGATGTTGTGCCCCATTTGCGCTGCGCCATGTCGATCCGCAACAGGTCGTGCGCATGCAGCCATTGGCGCGCTGCCCACCAAACCTCGCGCTGCACGGCGGTGTTTCGGATGCCCCTGAGCTCGGCGATCCCGGGTAGGGGATCGTCGAAGCGGACTGCAACCTTCAGGGTGGCGATGCGCTGCCCGCATCGCTTGACGCTCCAGAGCCGCGAGCGATTGTGGGCGAGATCGGTGCCGTAGCTGCGCAGGCAATTCTGCATGGCGTCGGCTTCTTCCGAAATATCCGTGGTCGAGTTCAGCGGGATGAAATCGTAACCGTCGACGTGGCCCGGCTGCAGCCACATGTCGGCGATCTCCTGCGGACCGAGGCTGACATGCAGCACAATCATTGTGTACCACGCCTCGGCGGCAGCGAGCGCCGAGCCGATCTGCATGTTCGGTGTCCATCTCCGGTCGATCAGCGTATGTCCCAGCGTGGTCGGGTGGCTAGAGAACCACGCCCACAGGCTGATGAGCCGCAATCGCGCAGGATCGGTCCGCGGCGGCGCCCGGACCAGCTCGCGCGCGATCCAGACAGCGGCCTGCGCATGCGCGACTTCGGCGACGGTGGCGACGGATTGCAGCCAGATCGGCGCGAGCTTCGGCAATTGCGGCAGATGGTTCGCGATCTGCCGGCGAAACAGCTCGTCATCGGGAAGTGCCGCGACCGGACGTGTGAGCGCCTCCGGCGGCAGCCTTCGTAGCCACAGCGGAATGCCCGCCGCGGCCGCGGTATCCGGGAGGGACTGGCCACCGATGACGCGCGCGAGCGCAGGCGCAGGATCGAGCCCGGTCCGCGGCACGGCCAGCGCAAACAGCAGCGCAGGAAAGCTTGCGGCAAGGTCGGCAAGGCGCGTGTGCCGCACGGCCAGCGCGCGGATCCTTCCCTGAACGTGTGGATGATATCTCCGCAGCTGTCGTTCGAGCAGCGCAGAGCGCGTGGCCGCTCGACGAGAGGCCAGCAGAAGCGGCAAGGTCATGACAATGGTTCCGCAGGCGCGGAGCCTTAAGGCCCGCGGCAGACTGGATTGCGTGTGGGTGTTGCGATTTCACCCGGGATTCGATCCCGGGACGCGCGTCAAAAATCGCGCAGCGAACCCGGGAAGCGTGCAGACCTGAACATCGTCGCCTCCTGCATCGGAATTGCGGAGCGCTCCCATAGCCCATTTCCAACCGATAGGCAACGTGAAGTTGTCGATCGCATTTTAGCGATGCGTCGTGTGTGCAACGAGCCTCACCGCGCAGTTGGCGACCAAGGTCTCTTCACGATCCCGGTCAACGACGCTAGTCTTGTTGGAGGGGACAACAAGAAACGTAGGTGGGAGACTCCAATGACCCAACAACAACCCTCTGGTTCCGCGCCGCTGCCGCGTCGCAGGCTCGGCCGCACCGGGCTCGATGTCTCCATTCTCGGCTTCGGCACCGCGCCGCTCGGCGATCTCTTCGCGCGGCTCGACGACGCCACCGCGATCGCGGCAGCTGAGCGGGCATTTGCGCTGGGCGTGAACCTGCTCGATTCCTCACCGCTCTATGGGCATGGCCTCGCAGAGCATCGCTGTGGCACCGCGCTGCGTCGCGTGGCGCGTGACGATGTCGTCGTCTGCACCAAGGTTGGGCGCTGGATGGATCCGTTCCATGGCCGCGGCGACGGCTCGAACTTCGTCGGCGGCGCGCCGCATCGCGCGGTGGTCGATTATTCCTATGACGGAACCATGCGCTCCGTCGAGCAGTCGCTGCTGCGGCTTGGCACGGATCATATCGACTTGCTGTTGATCCACGACGTCGACGTCTGGACCCATGGTGCCGATGCGATCGAAGCCAGGTTCCGTGAGGCGATGGAGGGCGCCTATGTTGCGCTCGACAAATTGCGTGCCGAGCGCGTGGTCAAGGGGATCGGGATCGGCGTCAACGAGGCCGAGATGTGCGTGCGCTTCGCCAGGGCCGGAACGTTCGACACCATGCTGCTCGCCGGCCGATACTCGCTGCTGGAGCGGCCGGCGCTTGCCGAATTCCTGCCGCTCGCGCAGGCGCAGAGCATCGGCGTGATGCTGGGCGGGGTGTTCAACTCCGGCATCCTGGCGACCGGCGCGGTCGCCAGCGCCAAGTACAATTACAAGGACGCGCCGCCCGACGTGATGCAGAAGGTGGCGGCGATCGAGCGCGTCTGCCGCGCCCACGGCGTGGCGCTGCCGACCGCCGCGCTGCATTTTGCGCTGGGCCATCCGGCGGTGGCGAGCGTCGTGCTCGGCGCGCAGACGCCGCAGGAGGTCGAGCGCAACGCCGCCGCATTGTCGTCACCCGTTCCCGCCGCGCTGTGGCGCGATCTGAAGGCCGAGGGGCTGCTCGACCAGCACGCGCCGGTGCCGGCATGATGCGGATCGATGCTCATCACCATGTGTGGACCTTGGCGCGAGCCGATTACGGCTGGCTGACGCCCGAGCGCGGACCGATCTACCGCGACTTCGGCCTGGCTGATTTGATGCCGCATCTCACCGCGGCAGCCATCGACGGCACGATCCTGGTGCAGGCGGCGCCGACCGAGGCGGAGACGGCGTTCATGCTCGACGTCGCCAAAGGTTCGGAACTGGTACGCGGCGTGGTCGGCTGGATCGACTTCGATGCCGACGACGCCGCGGCGCGGATCGATGCGATCGCCGGGCGCGAACTGCTGGTCGGCCTGCGGCCGATGGTGCAGGACATCGCCGACGACGACTGGCTGCTGCGGCCGGAGCTGGCCGCACCGCTCGAGGCCATGGCGCAGTACGGCCTCGTGTTCGATGCACTGGTATTGCCCCGCCATCTGCCACGGCTGATTCAGGTCGTCGATCGCCATCCGGACCTGCAATTCGTGCTCGACCATTTCGGCAAGCCGCAGCTCGCAACCGGCGACATCGCGGCCTGGAAGAACGACGTCGCCAGCCTTGCCTCACGGTCCAACGTCGTCTGCAAGCTGTCGGGCTTGGCGACGGAGGCCGCGCCGAACTGGCAGGTCGCCGATCTGCGCGAGGCCGTGGATCATGCACTGGCATGCTTCGGTCCGCAGCGCATGCTGTGGGGCAGCGATTGGCCCGTCGTCAATCTCGCCGGCGGCTATGCACATTGGTCCGCAGCCGCAGAGAGCCTGCTTGCTGATTTGTCAAGTGAGGCAAGCGCTGCGATTTTCGGCGGCAATGCGGCGCGGGTCTATTTGTCAAGCCGCGGACGGCCAACATCCCGGAAATAGCGCGTGCGGCGCGCCAAATTTGATCCACAGCGCGCCTTGATGAATCATTCCGGGATGGTCCATAAGCGGCGTCCGCGCCATCGGTGATTTGGCGGCTCAACGGGGTGAGAGAGACAGGCGTGGCAAAGATCCATCATCAGATTGCGCAGGAGCTGGGAGTTCGTGACGAGCAGGTCGAGGCGGCGGTGACGCTGCTCGACGGCGGCGCTACGGTGCCGTTCATCGCGCGATACCGCAAGGAGCTCACCGGCGCGCTGGATGACGCCCAACTGCGCACGCTGGAAGAGCGGCTGACATATCTGCGTGAGCTCGAGGAGCGCCGTACCGCGGTGCTCAATTCGATTCGCGAACAGGGCAAGCTCGACGCCGCGCTCGAAGCCCAGATCATGGCCGCCGACAGCAAGGGCCGCCTGGAAGACATCTATCTGCCGTACAAGCCGAAGCGCCGCACCAAGGCCGAGATCGCCAAGGAGGCAGGCCTGGAGCCGCTTGCCGATCAGCTGTTGACGCAACCGCAGAACGATCCGAACGAGGCCGCTGCGCCCTTCGTCAATGCCGAGAAGCAGGTCGCCGACGTCGCCGCAGCGCTGGACGGCGCGCGCGCGATCCTGGTCGAGCGTTTCGCCGAGGATGCCGACCTGATCGGCGCGCTGCGCGAGGAGATGTGGTCGAACGGCATCATGGCCTCGACCGTCCGCACCGGCAAGAAGACCGAAGGCGAGAAGTTCAAGGACTATTTCGATTTCTCCGAGCCGCTGCCGAAGCTGCCGTCGCACCGCATCCTGGCGCTGTTTCGCGGCGAGAAGGAGGAGATCCTCGACCTCGCGATCAAGCCGGAAGCTGAGGCGCCGGCGGTCGGCGTGCCCGGCCTCTACGAGCTCCGGATCATGAACCGCTTTGCGATCTCGAGCCAGGGCCGCAAGGGCGACAAATGGCTGGCGGAGACGGTGCGCTGGGCCTGGCGCACCAAGATCCAGATCCATCTCAACATCGACCTGCGGATGCGGCTGTGGACCGCGGCCGAGACCGAGGCGGTGCGCGTATTCGCCTCGAATCTGCGCGACCTGCTGCTGGCCGCGCCGGCCGGCCCGCGCGCCACCATGGGGCTCGACCCCGGCTATCGCACCGGCGTCAAGGTCGCGGTGATCGATGCCACCGGCAAGGTGGTGGCGCATACGGCAATCTTTCCGCACGAGCCGCAACGGCGCTGGGACGAAGCGCTCGCCATTCTCGGCAAGCTCGCGATCGAGCATGGCGTCGAGCTGATCGCGATCGGCAACGGCACCGCCTCGCGCGAGACCGACAAGCTCGCCGCCGAGCTCGTGAAGCGGCTGCCCGAGCGCAAGATGACCAAGATCGTGGTCTCCGAAGCCGGCGCGTCGGTCTACTCGGCCTCCGCCTTCGCCTCGAGCGAACTGCCCGATCTCGACGTCACCATTCGCGGCGCGGTCTCGATCGCGCGGCGCCTGCAGGATCCGCTGGCTGAGCTGGTCAAGATCGAGCCGAAGGCGATCGGCGTCGGCCAATACCAGCACGATCTCGGCGAGGCGAAGCTGGCGCGCTCGCTCGATGCCGTGGTGGAAGACTGTGTGAACGCGGTCGGCGTCGATGCCAATACCGCTTCGGTGCCGCTGCTTTCGCGGGTGTCGGGCATCGGCGCGGGGCTGGCGCAGAGCATCGTGCAGCATCGCGACGCCAACGGCCCGTTCAAGTCGCGCAAGGCGCTCAAGGAGGTGCCGCGGCTCGGGCCGAAGGCGTTCGAGCAGTGCGCCGGATTCCTGCGCATCAGCAACGGCGAGGATCCGCTCGATTCGTCCGGCGTGCATCCGGAAGCCTATCCCGTGGTGCGCCGCATTCTCGAGGCGACCAAGAGCGACATCAAGGCGCTGATCGGCAACGCCGACGTGGTGCGCGGGCTCAGGCCGCAATCCTTCGTCGACGACACGTTCGGTCTGCCGACCGTCACCGACATTCTGCGCGAACTGGAGAAGCCCGGCCGTGACCCGCGTCCGGCGTTCAAG
>DASVOL010000052.1:0-3955 GCA_036383375.1 Bradyrhizobium sp.
CGCCATGAACAGCCTGCGGCTGGAATGCGCAGGTTTTACAGACTGTTGCCCTGCTCCGAAGCGCCGGGGTTGGAGGCTATCCACCATGGGTTTCGCATACGATGAAACCGCAGCGCAAACAACCGTGCTGTTCCGCTTTCCAACCGCGCCGCTCCGCTTTCCCGCGCGATCATTGCACGCGGATCACAACGGTATCCGCTGCCCCCGTGGCGTCGATGACGGTGAGCCGCGCGAAGCCCGGCCCGGGCGGGTCGATCAGACACTGGCGCCGGCTGTCGATGTCCCCGGCTGAGACACCGTTCACGAGTACCGTCAGCGGCAGCACCCCGCCGGCGACCTTGACCGGCATCGCCGAAAGACGGCCGCCCTCGGATTGATCGACGTCGATCCGCGAGCCGTTCAGCGGAAACTGGATGTGCGGCGCCTGGTCGTTGCCGCTGCGAACCAGTTCGCCGAGCGGCCGGAACCGGCGCAGCGGCGGCGGCAGTTTTGCGTTGGAGGCGACCAGCACGCCCCGCGGCGGCTTCGGCAACGCCGCCGGGATCTTGCCGGTGCGCGCAAAGGCATCGAACAGAATGGGCGCCGCCGCCGTGCGCCCAACCAGGCCCGGCACCGGTGCGCCATCCGGGCGGCCGACCCAGACACCGATGGTAATGCGGCCGTCGAAGCCGACCGACCAGGCATCGCGATAGCCATAGCTGGTGCCGGTCTTGAACGCGATCCGGTTGTGCACGCCGTTCTCCGGCGGCGGCGTGCCGAGCAGGACATTGCCGACCTGCCAGGCAGCTGCCTGATCCATCAGCCGCATCGTGTCGCGGCTGTCATTCGCCTGCATGATCTCGCGCAGTGGCTTGGTCGCACCGAGCCGCGCCAAACCGGAATAGAGCTGGGCGAGATCCTGCAGCGTGATGCCGACGCCGCCGAGGCCCATCGCAAGGCCGGGCGCCTCGTCCTTCGGCAGCACCAGGTTGGTGCCGGCCTGCTTCAGCCGCGACGACAGGCGGCTCGCGCCGACCCGGTCGAGCAGCGCGATCGCAGGCACGTTCAGCGACAATTGCAGCGCCTTGCGGATCGGCACCGTGCCCTGGAACGTCATGTCGAAATTTTCAGGCGCGTAAGTGCCGAACCGGATCGGCCGATCCTCGATCAAACTGTCGGGATGAACAAAGCCGTCCTCGAAGGCGAGGCCGTAGATGAACGGCTTCAGCGTCGAGCCCGGCGAGCGCACCGCGCGCGTCATGTCGACCTGCCCGGCCCGCCGATCGTCGAAATAATCCGCCGAGCCGACGCGTGCGAGCACGTCGCCCGTCTCGTTGTCGACCACGACGATGGCAACCGAGACGTCAGGCCCCAGCGCGATGGCGCGGTCGCGCGCCAGCGCCTCCAGGTTCCGTTGCAGCGTGGCGTCCAGCGTCAGCTTGATGACAGGCGTATCCTTCATCGTCGCGATCGCCTGATCGGACGAATGCGGCGCCAGGATCGGGATCTGCTTGCGCAGCTTCGGCACCGCTGTCGCCCGCGCCTGCGCGGCATCGTCCCTGGACACCACGCCATCCTCGACCATGCGGTCGAGCACGCGATCGCGCGCGGCGTGTGCAGCGTCCGGATAACGATCGAGCCGCCGCCGCTCCGGCGACTGCGGCAGCGCCACCAGCAGCGCGGCCTCGGCGAGCGAGAGCCGCTTCGGCTCCTTGCCGAAATAGGCGATCGAGGCGGCGCGCACGCCTTCGAGATTGCCGCCGAACGGCGCCAGCGCGAGATAGAGGTCGAGGATCTGATCCTTGGAAAGCTGCCGCTCCAGCTCAACCGCGCGCACCATCTGCCGCAGCTTGGCGTAGACCGAGCGCTGGTGTCGCGGCTCGATCAGCCGCGCCAGCTGCATCGTGATCGTCGAACCGCCGGAGACGATATGGCCGCGCGTGAGCAGCTGGAAGCCGGCGCGCGACAGCGCCAACGGATCGATACCGTGATGCTCGTAGAAGCGCTTGTCCTCATAGGCGAACAACAGCTTCAGATAACCGGGATCGACCGATGTCCTGGCATCGACCGGCAGTCGCCATCGTCCGTCCGCCATTGCATAGGCGCGGAGCAGTTTGCCGTTGCGGTCGACGACCGTGGTCGAGACCTGCTGTGCCTGCGCAAGCGGCAGCGGCCCGAGCGAGACGACCCAGGCAGCGAAGGCGCCGGTGATCGCGACGAGCACGACGGCCATCGCGGCAACGATGCGCAGGGCCAGCTGCTTGCCACGCCCGTCATGGCCGGGCTTGTCCCGGCCATCCACGTCTTTCTTCGTGGCAGCCGCAGACGTGGATGCCCGGGACAAGCCCGGGCATGACGACTGTTGCTGGTTCGCCCTCTCACTCATTTCGCCGGCTTCACCTCGACCGCACCGGTACCGCTGCGGCCGTAGCGCGAGGGGTTGTACATGTCCTCGACATAGGCCTGCGGCAGCACGTATTTGCCGGGTGACACCGCGCGCACGACATAGGCAACGGTGAACACCGACTTGTCGTTGGCGCCCCGGTCGATCGCCGCGGTGAACCGGTCATCGCGGAACTCGGTGTTCTTGGGCTCGACACCATCCTCGATCCACTCGAGCGTGCCGGAATCGCCCGACGACACCAGGTTGGGGTTGTCGATCTCGAGCCCCGCCGGCAGATAGTCGGCCACCATGATGTGACCGAATTCGGGTTTGGCTTCCGTCACCTTCAGGACAACCGCGAAGCGGTCATTCTGTTTCGCCTTGGCGACGTCCGCCGGCTTGCCGTCGAGCGTGAAGTAGCTGCGCTCGATCTTGAAGCCGTTGGAGGCCGCGGGTTCCGGTGTCACCGGCGAGCCCGACACCGAGACCACCGCCTGCACCGGCGCATCGCCGGTATTGGTGATCTTGAGCGGTTGCCCCGTTATCTCCTCGGCCTTGTAGCTGCGATAGACCGCGGTCTTGACCGGCTGACCGTTGATGTCGAGCGCCATCGTCTCCCTGGCGAGCGCGCGTGCCGCCAGCACCATCCACGCATTCTCCTGCGTCGAGGTGTAAGGCGACAGTCCCCGCGCCGCCTCGACCCGCAGCACGGCCTGCGTCAGCGTTGTGCGCGGCGCATTGCCCTCGCCGGCGAGCGAGACCAGTGCCGCCGCATCGCGCAGCGCCGATCCGTAATCGACCCGGCCGAACTCGATCACCGGTTTGGGGGTCAGCGCGTCGAGCGCGGCACCATAGACCCGTTCGGCCCTCGCCCTGTCGCCGACCAGCGCCAGCGCCGCGGCAAGCTGCGCCTTGGAGATCGGCGTCGCCAGATTGTTCAGCTTGGTGTCGGCAAGATAACGCAGGTCGCCGATCGGCGCGGCGCCGTTGCGCGCGAGCACGTAGAGGCCGTAGGCCAGATCGCGGCCGCCGTCCTTCTCCGGCTCGTTGGCATTGACCACCGAGTTCCTGACGCGGTCGAGCGCGTTCTTGAACAGCACGTCCGGCACCGCAAACCCCTTTTCCCGGGCGCGGGTCAGGAAGTCGGTGGCGTAGGCGTCGAGCCAGGCGTCGTCGCCGCCGGCCGACCACAGGCCGAACGAGCCATTGGAGCCTTGACGAGCAAGGAGCCGCTCGATCGCATCGCGGATGCGCTGGTCGACCGCGGTGTCCATCGCAAGATGGGCGCCGGCGGCGAGATCGTTGACATAGAGCAGCGGCAACGCGCGGCTCGTGATCTGCTCGGAGCAGCCATAGGGGTAGCGGTCGAGCGCCTTCAGGATGCTCGCGGCATCGAGCGCGGTCGACAGACTCGCCGAGATCGAGACGCTGCCTGTGCCCGGCACGAGGTCCGAGAACATGTCCGAGGTCAGCGTCAGGCTCTCGCCCTTCGCCAGCGTGCGGATCGAGCGGCGCGCCAACACCTGGGTCGCCGGCTTGACGTCGAGCGCGTAGTGGCGCGCCAGCGTCATGCCGTTCGGCCCTGAAATATCG
>DASVOL010000053.1:0-3788 GCA_036383375.1 Bradyrhizobium sp.
TCGCTGGCGGCAACATCCGAAAGCGTGACGCCGCGCAGTTCGGCTCCGAATCCCTCGCGCAGTGGGATCACTTCCATCGGCAAATCCTTCCCTGACGTTTCTTGTTGAAGCGAGGTTAGGGGAAAAGGCCGCCAGCGGCAACGCGGCTCGCGCCGCCTCACCCCATCGCGATCAGATTGTGCCGCGTGCGCCGGTCGGCGGCCTCCATGCGATGCGTGACGAAGGCGAACAGCGCCCAGCTGGAATGGAAGGCGACGCCGGCCAGCACCACGATGGCTCCGGGAATCGGGCCGATCGCGGCGCGGTCCCAGATCGCGCTCAGCGTGGTCAGCGGCAGCGGGTGGATCGCCAGCTTGCCGTAATAGGCGATGGCCTGGATCGCGAAGATCCAGCCATAGGTCCGGCGCAGCCGCCGGCCGATCGCCCGGGCAAGGCTGATGTGGTAGCTCGGGTGGCGGTAATCGTTGGCGAGCAGCTCCGTCCAGGGCGCATTCGGCGAGGGATCTTCGCCGCGGATCATCGGCGCGTAGAAATCGGTTTCGAGCAATCGCGCGCGGGCGCGCCAGACGTTGAAGTAGCGATAGCGCCGCGCCTCAAACAGCAGGAAGACCGTGACCAGCAGCCCGACCAGCACCATCGGCAAGGGCGAGGCATCGGCGTTGCTGTAGGTCGCCGACAGCGCGATCCCGGTCGTGACCACCGCCCAGTTGGTCGAGCTGTCGAGGCGGGTGCGCCAGACCGTGCTGCGGTAGACCTCGCCACGATAGAGATGGGCGAGCGCACCGATCTCGGCGGCAGTGAATTCGAGCCTTCCGGCCTGCGCCGGCTCCGGCTCGCGCGGCTGGGGCGACGGCATGGCGGCCTCCGGCGAAGCTGACTTGTGCGATCCCGCAGCATAGCGCGGAATCCGCACGGCGGGCGAGTTTGTTACGCCGTAAGGCATCCCAAACTCCAACCGCCCGGCTCGCCGCATCGACTGCTCACACGATCCGCGAGGTCTTGTTGCCCCAATAGCGATCGCGCAGCAGGCGCTTGTAGAGTTTTCCGGTCGGCAGCCGCGGCAGCTCGGCCTCGAAATCCACCGAGCGCGGCACCTTCTGGCGCGACAACGAGCTTGCACAGAAGGCGATCAGCTCCTCGGCGAGCTCGGGCCCCGGCGCGATGCCGTCGACCGGCTGCACCACCGCTTTCACCTCCTCGCCGAGATCGACATTGGGCACGCCGAACACCGCGGCGTCGGCGACCTTGGGATGGGTGATCAGGAGGTTCTCGCATTCCTGCGGGTAGATGTTCACGCCGCCGGAGATGATCATGAAGGTGGCGCGGTCGGTCAGATAGAGGAAGTTGTCGTCGTCGACATAGCCGACATCGCCGACCGTGCTCATGCTGCCGTCCGCCGAGCGGGCCTCGCTGGTCTTGGCCGGATCGTTGAAATATTCGAACGGCGTCGCGGTCTTGAACCACACCGTGCCCGGCGTGCCCTTCGGGCAGGGCTGCATGTTCTCGTCGAGAATATGCAGATCGCCGAGCAGCACCTTGCCGACGGTGCCGCGGTGCGCAAGCCATTCCTGGCTGTTGCAGGCGGTGAAGCCGAGGCCTTCGGTCGCGCCGTAATATTCGTGGATGATCGGGCCCCACCATTTGATCATGTCGTCCTTGACCAGCGCCGGGCAGGGCGCTGCGGCATGGATCGCGATCTCGAGCGTCGACAGGTCGTAGCGGGCGCGAACCTCCTCGGGCAGCTTCAGCAGGCGCGAGAACATCGTCGGCACCAGCTGGCTGTGGGTGATGCCCCATCTCTCGACCAGCTGGAGATAGCGCTCGGGATCGAAGCTCTCCATGATGACGACGGTGCCGCCCATCCGGATGGTGAGATTGACCGCGGCCTGCGGCGCCGAGTGATAGAGCGGCGCCGGCGACAAATAGACCATGCCCTCGCGATAGTGCCAGAGCTTGGTCAGGAAATCGAACAGCGGCAGGTTTTCTGACGGCGGCTGCTCGGGCAACGGCCGCACGATACCCTTGGGCCGGCCGGTCGTGCCGGACGAATAAAGCATCGCGGTGCCGGCATATTCGTCCGCGATCGGCGTCGACGGCAGGCCGGCGGTGGCCGCTCGCAGCCCGACGATCCGATCGCTTTCACCATCGCCGTCGACCACGATGCAGAGCTCGACCTGCGGGCACTCCTTCAGCGCCTCGCGCGCGATGTCGAGCTTCAGCTTCGAGGTGATCAGGATCCGCGACTGGCTGTTGGTCAGGATGTAGGCGAGCTCACTGGGCGTGAGGTAGGAATTGACGCAGGTGAAATAGAGGCCGGAACGTTCGCCGGCGCCGCAGGCCTCGAGGTAGCGGTTGTTGTTCTCCATGAAGATCGAATAGTGGTCGAGCCGCTTCATGCCGCGGTTGCGGAACAGATGCGCCAGACGGTTGTTGCGCGCCTCGAGCTCGCGATAGGTGACGATCTCGCCGGTCCCGGCCATGATGAAGGCCGGTTGCAGCGGGCGCAGGTAAGCATGCTTGCCGGTGTACATCGAAGCTCAGATCTCCCATCAGTGTTGCTTTAAGCCGCCATCACCAGAATTTCGCGAACCTGGGACGGACCGTCGATCTTGCGCGGATTGCGCGGCACCCAGGGCGTCCGCATCGCACCCGCCGCGATGCGGTCGAAATGTTCGGGGCCGACGTGAACCTCCTGCAAACTGCGCGGCATGCCGAGGTCGCGGATGAAGCGGTCGAGCACGTCGCCGGCGTCCGCACCCGGATGGCCCATCGCGGCCGCGACCAGCGCCTGCCGGTCGGCATTGTCGCGCTTGTTCCAGCGCATCACCGCCGGCAGCATCACGCAGGACGTGTAGCCGTGCGGCACGTCGAACTCGGCGCCGAGCACGTAGCCGATGCCGTGGCTCGCGCCCATCGGCACGCCGGAGGCGAGCGGACCGGTCGAAAGCCAGGTGCCGATCTGGCAATCCATCCGCGCCGAGATGTCCTTCGGATCGGCCTTCACCCGCGGCAGGCCGGCCGCCAGCATTTCCAGTCCCTTCAGCGCCTGCGCATCGCCGTAGGGATGCGCCTCGCGCGAGCAGATGCCCTCGACGCAATGATCGACCGCGCGGATGCCGGTCGACAGGAACAGCCAGTCCGGCGTGTGCACCGAGATATCAGGATCGAGGATGGTGGCGCGCGGCATCACCAGAGGATGGCGCAGCATCTCCTTCTGCCGCTTGGCCTCGTTGGTAACGCCTGCGATCGACGAGAACTCGCCGCCGGCGATCGTGGTCGGCACGCTGATCTGGCGCACGGTGGGAGGATTCATCTCGGGCGAGACGCCGCCGCGGGTGCGGATCGTGTCGATGCCGTCGGATGTCATGACATTGTTGGCGAGACAGAGCTGCACCGCCTTGGCGCCGTCGGTGATCGAGCCGCCGCCGATCGTGACGATCAGATCGGCCTTCGCGTCACGCGCCTGTTGCGCCGCCGCGATGACGGCGGCGCGCGGCGTGTGCGCCGGCATCTGGTCGAAGGTGCCGACACAGCGGGCGCCGAGCTTCTGGCGGACTTTTTCGATCTCGTCGGTTTCGCGGTTCAGCGTCCCCGACACCATCAGGAAGGCGCGCTGGGCGCCAAGCCGGTCCAGTTGCTCGACGATAGCCTCACGGGCGGGCCGCCCGAACACGACCTCGTCCATGGCGCCGAATACGACACGGCCTCGATGCACGCGCGTCTCCTCCCTCAAGATGGCCCGCCTTGCTGGCAGCCCTTTGCAGGGAGGTTAGCGGAGGAAATCGGGG
>DASVOL010000054.1:0-14109 GCA_036383375.1 Bradyrhizobium sp.
GCGCCGCGCGGCCACCACCTCCGCTGCCCGTCGGGCGCGGCGGCACCGGCTCCTCCATCCAGAAGTCCAGCTCCTGCTCCTTGCCGCCGCCCGGCTTCCAGCCGTCGAGCGAATAGATCTGATCCGGATTGCCGCCGCTGCCGAGATAGCCGCGCCAGGAATAGTGGTCGTAGACGCCGTTGATGTGCAGCGCATAGGCCTGGGCAAGCTGCTTGTTGCCGCGGATGATCACGAGATTCTCGTCATTCTTCTCGGAGGCCGCGACCGAGAAATTGTGCGATCCGGTGATGACGGCGCAATTGTCGGAGAACGGATCGACCACGATGGTCTTGGAGTGAACGATCGCGATCATCCCCGCGTTGCGGATCTGCTGGACGCTGAATTCGACGTCGGCCCAGGAGGGTTCGTTGGTCGCGCTCACGCCATGCGGCAGCTGGACGTCGTCATGAAAGGATTGCTGCGGCGCGCCCGATTTGACGACCTGCCCGCCGACCGAAACGATGTTGCCGTTCTTGCTGGGCATCATGGTCGACACCACGCCGCGGACATAGATGTCGTTCTGCTGTGCGCGGTCCAGCAGCGCATCCAGCAGCGGCGATTGACCCGGCATGAACATCAGAAACAGCGCGCCGTCCTTGGCGTTCTTGATCAGGTCCAGCACCGGCTTGAACTCCGCCTCGCCGTTGGTGGCGGCGAAGTAGACCGAAATGTTGCTGTCGCTGGTCGGAGTGGAATTCGACGTCTTCAGCGCGGGCGGCATGGCGTTGCCTGCGGCGACCAGCTTGCCCCACTGATCGAGATAGCGCTTGGCGATCACCGCATTCTCGATGATCAGCACGTTGTTGAGCTGCGTGCACAGCCCGGTGGTGGTCCAGTTGGTGCTGCCGGTCAGCACGCGGATAGCGTTGCCGTGCGCGTCGCTCTCGACCACGAACTTGTTGTGGACACTGGGCGACGACCTGCCCGCATTCGACAGATCGCGATGCTTGACGGTCAGGCCGGCGCCGCTGAGTTCGCCCGCGATGTTCGGCTTGGTCGCACTGCCGTTGCCGAGCAGGACATTGCCGCGGCTGCCGAACGGTTTCAGCGCGCCGACCAGTTCCTCGTCATTCATCTCGTAGATCGCGGCATGGATCTGGCTGCCGCGCAAATCGGCATCGTGCAGGAAGGCCAGGATCTCGTGCAGGGCGTCGCCCGAAAGGTAGCGCCGCGCCTGGTTGGCGGGATCGGACAGGCCCTTGACGAAATTGCGCAGCGCGTCGTCGGACGTATCGCCTTTCACGAAACGGCTGACGATCTGGGACATCAGGGTGCCGCGATTGAAATAGGCCGACAAGCCGCCGCCCGCATCGCCCGAAGCGACCGCCGGCGTCGTCCACGCGGATACCGAGGCGGCATCGGGCGTGAACGTCCCGTTCGCGCCGCCCTTCATCGCGGTGACGCGGTACGAGACATTGTCGGTATCAACGACGCTGTGATCGGTCCAGATGCAGCGCCGGAACGGCGATTGCGTCGAGGAGATGCCGGCGTCCGCGACCGGCTTCTCGCCGGGCTTCGGCGGAATGCGGTTGGACAGCACGATCGTCTGCTGCGTGATGTTGTTGCGCCGCTCGAGCTGGAAACCAACCCAGTCGTTGGACCAGGTGTCCGGCTGCCAGGCGATCAGGATATCGTCGGCGTTCGCGTAAGCCTTGACGTTGATTGTCATCACAATTTTCCCGAGGCTGGGTATCGGCCCGTTGGACAATACCCCGGTAACCTTGGGTAGTTTGTGAAATAGACGACAACTGTTTGTGCAAATCGGCACGGCGTGCCGGGCATCAAGCCTTACTCGAACGCCAGGCCCAGCCGCTTCTGCTTCTTCCATGCGATGCGGCATGGCCAACGCTGGCCGTCGACGGCGAGCGTGAAGCGGTCGGGAAACCACAGCGGCGAGTTGACTTCGATGCAGGCGCCCTGAGGCGAGAGATTGCGGACCGTGCAGGCAATCGCTTCATTGCCGAATTCGATCGCGCCCGACTTGAGGACGCGGCGGCGGGCGTCGGCACGGCGCTGCTGTGTCGGCGTTGGCTGTTGCGCGCTGGCCGGTGCGGGCCTGCTCTGGTCGTCGGCCATGGGCCCGTCGCGGGTGGTACACAGACTGGCGGTCAGATTACGACGCAATACTGACGGGAACCTTAAGACGGCCTCCAGCCGATTGGCATGCCAGGGGGTCCCGCGCCATCACGAGGCTCGCATCACCTGATCGTGTCTTCCGGCTGTGGCGCGGTTCACACGCCGCGATCGGCGAGCATGGTAATCTTGACGTGTTGGAAAAATTCCGGCCGCACATTTCGCGGCCCTCACATTTCGAAATCAATGAGTTGGAGATAGGCGATGACGATTGCGGACAGCAATCGGATTGCCGGTCGCAATCAGATTGTCGGCAATACCGCGCCCGATCACGGTGCTTCCATTCTCGAACACGGCGACGACGCGGCTCACTGCAGCAACGGGCTCAACGCGCAGAGATTCCGCGATGCGACGCCCGACGAGCGCGCGATCTACCGGCGGTGGATTCGCAGCGCGATCGTGGCGTGCGGATTGTTGGCATTCGCCGCGGGCGCAATGGTCTGGATCAACGGCGCCGGTGTCGGACAGACCCAGCTCTCGAGCCTGTCGAGCACCAGCAACGCGAAATCGGGCCACGGCAATTAGCGAACGCCGTCGCACAGACGGCGCGAAACGAAAAATGGCCGGGACAAGTCCCGGCCATTCGTATTGCGTCAAGCTGCAAGCTTATTCGGACTTGTCGACATTCCAGAAGATCGGGGTCGCCGGACCGTCCAGCACGCCGGACAGCGACTTCCGCCAGGCGCTCGGGCCCTGATACTGACCGAGAGGAATGTAGATGACCTGCTCGTAGGCTTCCTTCTGGATATCGGCCGCGATCTTCTTCTGCTCGTCGAGCGACGGCGCGCGAACGAAGGCGTCCTTCAGCTGTTCGATCTTCGGATCGTCGGCCCAGCCGAACCATCCGCCATTCTTGCCCTGGCCGCCGATCGAAAGGTTGGAGATCGGATTGGAGACGTCGGCACTGACCCAGTTGGTGAAGAACATGTTCCAGCCGCCATCCTTCGGCGCCTTCTGGCTGGCGCGGCGGGTCACCACGGTCTGCCAGTCGGTCGCCTGCAGGTCGACCTTGAAGCCGGCGTCGCGCAATTGCTGGGCGACAACGACCGGCTGCGCCTTGAGCGTCGTGACGTCGCCGGGCGCCATGATGACGACGGGCGTGCCGTCATAACCCGACTCGGCAAGCGCCTTCTTGGCCGCCGCCATGTCGCCGCCTTTCAACAACGTCTCGCCGCCGATCTCGGATGCGAACGGCGTGTCGCAGATGAAGAAGGCGACGCAGGTCTTGTAATACTTGGGATTGCCGACCAGCGCGTCGAGCACCTGCTTCTGGTTGATCGCCATCAGCGCCGCCTGGCGAACCTTGATGTTGTCGAACGGCGGATAGAGGAAGTTCATGCGGCCCAGCGTCTGGAAGCCGAACTTGTTCAGCGTCTCGACCTTCAGGTCCTTGTCGCCTTCCAGGATCGACAACGTGTCGAACGACGGGTTCTCCAGGAAATCGATGTCGCCGGACTGCAGCGCATTCATCGCCGTCTGCGCGTCGGCCATCGTGACCCACTCGACGCGGTCAACCTTCACGACCTTGCCGCCCGCGGTCCAGCTCGCCGGCTCCTTGCGCGGCACGTAGTCGGTGTTCTTGACATAGACCGCCTTCACGCCCGGCTGGAATTCGGCCTGAACGAATTTGAACGGGCCCGACCCGATCTGCTCCGGGATCGGCTTGTCCGGCGGCGTTTCGGCCAGCCGCTTCGGCATCATGAACGCAACGCGCGACGACGGCTTGCCGATCGAGTCCAGCACCAGGCCGTAGGGCTCCTTCAGCTTCAGCGTGATGGTCTTCGCGTCGGTGGCCTCAAGGCTCGCCGTGAAGTCCATCAGCTTCTGGCCCATGCCGTCGACCTTGGCCCAGCGCTTCAGCGAAGCGACGCAGTCTTCGGCGGTCACCGGCGCGCCGTCGTGCCACTTCAGGCCGTCGCGCAGCGTGAACGTGTAAGTCAGCTTGTCGTCGGACACCTTCCAGTCCGCCATCTGCGGCTGGATCTTGAAGTTGGAGTCAGTCGCCACCAGCGTGTCGTAAACCATGTAGCCATGGTCTCGCGTGATGTACGCCGTGGTCAGGATCGGATCGATGACACGCAGATCCGAATGCATCACCGCGGTGATGGTCTTGCCCGCGGCCATGGCCTGCGGTGCAAAGGACAATTCCTGCGGCGCGAACGACAGCGCGAGCGCCGTCAACGCAGCCGCGAGCGTGCGGTGCTTCCAACGCGAGATAGGCAACATGCAATTTCTCCTGACGTGTAACTGGTCAAAGCCGGCTTATTCGTTATGCATGCGGTTCGTTATTTAGGCGAACTAACATGCTGTATGGCTTGTGAAATCGAGACTTGCATCAAGCGCAATGCGCGTCAATCGGTTTTGGGCAGGATCAAACGTATACGAACGAATGAGCGGCGGGTGCAGCGCATTTGACTTTACAAACGCGTCTTCCGAGCTTTTCGTACGGCCCGCGAACGCGTATCGGCGCGAACAAACAACAAGAGAGAAAAGACATGAACCCCGCCAATCTTCCTTTTGATTCCGAAGCGATGCTGCAGGGGCTGCGCAGCTGGGTGGAATGCGAGAGCCCGACATGGGATGCGGCCGCGGTCGAGCGCATGCTCGGCCTCGCCGCGCGCGAGATGGCGATCATGGGTGCGACGATCGAACGCATCGCCGGACGTCAGGGCTTTGCCGGCTGCGTCCGCGCCCGTTTTCCCCATCCGAAACAAGGTCAGCCCGGCATCCTCATCGCCGGCCATCTGGACACCGTGCACCCGGTCGGCACCATCGAAAAGCTGGCGTGGCGGCGCGAAGGCAACAAGTGCTTCGGGCCCGGCATCTTCGACATGAAGGGCGGCAACTATCTGTCGATCGAGGCGATCCGGCAGTTGGCGCGCGCGTCCTTTACGACGCCGCTGCCGATCACGGTGCTGTTCACGCCCGATGAAGAGGTCGGCACGCCGTCGACGCGCGACATCATCGAGGCGGAAGCCGCGCGCAACAAATACGTGCTGGTGCCGGAGCCCGGCCGGCCGAACAACGGCGTCGTCACCGGCCGCTACGCGATTGCGCGCTTCAATCTGGAAGCTGTCGGCAAGCCGAGCCATGCCGGCGCGACGCTGTCCTCCGGCCGTTCCGCGATCCGCGAAATGGCCCGGCAAATCATTGCCATCGACGGCATGACCACCGAGGACTGCACCTTCTCGGTCGGCATCGTGCATGGCGGCCAATGGGTCAATTGCGTCGCCACGACCTGCACCGGCGAAGCGCTCAGCATGGCCAAGCGCCAGGCCGATCTCGACCGCGGCGTCGAGCGCATGCTGGCGCTGTCGGGCACGGCAAATGACGTGACATTTAAAGTGACGCGCGGCGTCACTCGCCCGGTGTGGGAGCCGGATGCCGGCACCATGGCGCTCTATGAAAAGGCAAAGCGTCTCGCCGCCGATATGGGTCTTGATTTGCCGCACGGCAGCGCCGGCGGCGGCTCTGACGGCAACTTCACCGGCGCGATGGGTATCCCCACCCTCGATGGCCTCGGCGTACGGGGCGCCGACGCCCACACTTTGAACGAACATATCGAAGTCGAGAGCCTCGCCGAGCGCGGCCGTCTGATGGCAGCACTGCTCGCAACGCTCGATTAACTCGATTTGCACTGCACAACACGTTGGCACTGCCGGACCGAAATTTAGCCTTGTCCAATTTTTTGGCTTCGCCTACGGTCCGGCCGTCCAACGCGACGATGCGGGAGAGATCGAAGCGACAACATTCGTGTTGTTGCCTCGGCGCCGACGGAGCAACCGCCCCGGAAACTCTCAGGCAAAAGGACTGTATCGTCAGGACGATCTGGAGAGAGACGGCATGGCCAAATGGAAACGGCCATGACGTCCACCGAAGGGGATAGTCTGCTTTCGGGCCGAGGCCCGATGCGGATCAAGCTCTCAGGTACCGTGACAGATGGGGCGTCGAAGCTGCCGGTTTCACCGGTGGTTCGGCGACTCTAACCCACGGGAGCCTGAAGACCACCATGCCTCACATCGCAATCATTGGCGCCGGCATCACCGGCGTGACGACGGCCTATGCCCTGCTCGAACGCGGCTACCGCGTGACTGTCCTCGACAGGCATCGCTACGCCGCGATGGAAACCTCGTTCGCCAACGGCGGACAGCTTTCCGCCAGCAACGCGGAAGTGTGGAACAGCGCCGCGACCATTCTCAAGGGGCTGCGCTGGATGCTTCGAAGCGACGCGCCGCTGCTGATGAATCCGAAGCCGAGCTGGCACAAATACTCCTGGATCGGCGAGTTCGTCGGCCACATCGGCCGCTATCGCAGCAACACCATCGAAACGACGCGGCTCGCAATCGAAGCGCGCAAGCATCTGTTCTCGATCGCCCAGCGCGAGAACATCGCCTTCGATCTCGAACGCCGCGGCATCCTGCACGTCTATCACGACAAGGCCGGCTTCGAGGCGGGCCTGCGGGTCAATACGCTGCTGCAGCAAGGCGGGCTCGACCGCCGGCCGGTGACGGCGGACGAAATCCGCAGCATCGAACCCGCGCTGCAGACGACCTGCTATGGCGGCTTCTTCACGCCATCGGACGCGACCGGCGATATCCACAAGTTCACGCGCGGCCTCGCCGACGCCTGCATCCGCCGCGGCGCGAGCTTCGTCCATGAAGCCGATGTCGATGCGATCGCGCATGGCGGCGACGGCTTCCGCATCGGCTGGAACGACACCGCTTCGCACGATGCTGAGGTCGCAACACGACACGAATTGCAGGCGGACGGCATCGTGATTTGCGCCGGCGTCGCGAGCCGCCACTTCGCGGGCCTGCTCAACGACCGCGTCAACGTCTATCCGGTGAAGGGCTATTCGATCACCGTGCAGCTCGATGCGCCGCAAAGCCGCGACGCCGCGCCGACCGTCAGCCTGCTCGATGAAGCCGCGAAAATCGTCACCAGCCGGCTCGGCGCCGACCGCTTCCGCGTCGCCGGCACGGCCGAGTTCAACGGCTTCAACCTCGACATTCGCGCCGACCGCATCCAGCCGCTGGTAGATTGGGTGCGGCAGCATTTCCCCGGCGTCGACACGTCGAAAGTCGTGCCATGGGCCGGCCTGCGCCCGATGATGCCGAACATGATGCCTGTGGTTCGCGCCGGACGGATTCCGGGCGTGTTCTACAACACCGGCCACGGTCATCTCGGCTGGACGCTGTCGGCTGCGACGGCGCAGATGGTGGCGGGGGCGATCGATGACTGGCGCGACCTCGACACGCCTTCAATGGTGCCGGCGCAGGTCGATGCGACCGAGACCGCCCGCGCAGCTTTCCCCTAATTATCCGGCCGACGAGGAAGAATATGTGCGTATTTGCGTGTGGCCAAGTTGGAATTCGCAGAGAAACACCGCATGACAACGACTAGCGTCACAATGGGGAAAAGCGCTTCAGCGCGGGAGGGGACAATGCAAATTGGGGTAGCGGGCACGCGCGAGGCGCTGACCAAACCCGATCAGATTGCCGCCGAGCTGTGCGCGGCCGTCGATCGAAACTTCAACAATCAAGTCGCGTTCCTGTCGCGCATGGTGCAGTTCCGCAGCTTGCGCGGACAGGAAGCGCCGCAGCAAGGCTGGCTGGCGGAGCAATTCGCAGAGCGCCGCTACGACGTCGATACGTTCAGCCTTGCCGACGTCAACCTGATGAGCCATCCGAAAGCTGCGCCGATGGACGGCATCGACCTTGCCGGATCGCAGCAGGTTGTTGCGACGCTGAACAGCAAAGGCAGCGGACGCAGCCTGATCCTGCAAGGTCATATCGACGTGGTGCCGGAGGGGCCGGCTGATCTTTGGGAGCAGCCGCCGTTCTCGGGCGCCGTACACGATGGCTGGATGTTCGGGCGTGGCGCGCAAGACATGAAGGCCGGCGTCTCGGCAATGATCTTCGCGCTCGATGCTATCAGAGACGCCGGCTATGCCCCGGGCGGGCGCGTCCATCTGCAGACCGTGACCGAGGAAGAGAGCACCGGCAACGGCGCACTTTCGACCTTGATGCGCGGCTATCGCGCCGACGCCTGCCTGATTCCGGAGCCGACCGGACACACGCTCACGCGCGCCCAGGTCGGCGCCGTCTGGTTTCGCCTGCGCGTCCGCGGCACGCCGGTGCATGTCGCCTATTCCGAGACCGGTACGAGCGCCATCCTGGCTGCGATGCATCTGGTGCGCGCGTTCCAGGACTACACCAAGGCGCTCAATGCCCGGGCGCTCGACAACAGCTGGTTCCGCAGTGTCAAGAATCCGATCAAGTTCAACGTCGGGATCATCAAGGGCGGCGATTGGGCCAGTTCGACCGCGGCCTGGTGCGAGCTGGATTGCCGGCTTGGTCTCTTGCCGGGCGAAACGCCGCAGCAGGCGATGCGCGGCATCGAGGAATGCCTGACCGAAGCGCACAAGGCCGACGACTTCCTGTCCGACAATCCGGCCGAGCTGGTGTGGAGTGGTTTTCAGGCAGACGCAGCGGTGTGCGAGCCCGGCAGCGAAGCCGAAGCAGCTTTGTCGGCCGCCCATCATTCCATCTTCCAGGCGCCAATGCAGGAGCGCCTGTCGACGGCCGTCAACGACACCCGCTATTATTGCGTCGATTACGGCATCCCTGCCCTTTGTTATGGTCCGTACGGTATCGGCCCGCACGCGTTCAACGAACGTGTCGAGCTCGATAGCCTTCGCAAGACAACGCAGAGCATTGCACTGTTCGTCGCCAATTGGTGCGGCGTGGTGAAAGCGTAAATTGACTTGCCGTTTCAGGTCGGTGGCACATGGCGACATGTGCAATGCGAAATAGCAACTTCAGACCAAAGGAGGCTGCCGACGGCCTGAACCGCGCCTTGATATGACGTCGCCATTGGCACAGTATTTGCCTGCAAATTCATCACGTTCGCGCTAGCCTTGAGACAAGACGCAGAAGCGCATGAGACACTTCACGGGGACACCATGAGTATGATGCGGCCCAGCCTTCGCCTCGCACCATCTGACGGCAGGAGATAGCAGCGATGCTCGGTTATCTCCTCCGCCGTATCCTCGCCGCCATTCCCGTGATGGGCGTGGTGGCCCTGTTCGTGTTCCTGTTGCTGCGGCTGACGCCGGGTGACCCGGCCGCCATTCTCGCCGGCGACAATGCGACGCCGGAACAGCTCGACCGCATCCGCACCTCGCTCGGTCTCAACGAGCCGATCTACATCCAGTTCTACACCTGGGTCGCCAAGCTGCTGCACGGCGACCTCGGCGTCTCCCTGATCTCGAACAAGCCGATCCTCGAAATGATCGGTCCGCGCCTCGAGCCCTCGATCTCGGTCGCGCTGGCCACCATCGTCCTCTCGATCCTGGTGGCGGTGCCGCTCGGCGTGATCGCGGCATGGAAACACGGCACCTGGATCGATCGCTTCGTGATGGGGCTGTCGGTGCTCGGCTTCTCGGTGCCGGTATTCGTGATCGGCTATGTGCTGATCCAGTTCTTTGCGATCGATCTGCGCTGGGTGCCTGTGCAGGGCTTCAAGAGCATCTCGGCCGGCTTCGGTCCGTTCTTCGAACGCATCATCCTGCCGACCTGCACGCTCTCCTTCATCTATGTCGCGTTGATCGCGCGCATGACCCGGGCCTCGATGCTCGACGTGCTGGGTGAGGACTACGTGCGCACCGCGCGCGCCAAGGGCATCGGCGAGAGCGGCGTGCTGCTGCGCCATGCGCTGCGCAACGCCGCGGTCCCGGTCATCACTGTGATCGGTTCCGGTTTCGCGCTGCTGATCTCAGGCGTCGTCGTCACCGAGAGCGTGTTCAACCTGCCCGGCATCGGCCGCCTCACCGTCGATGCGGTGCTGGCGCGCGATTATCCGGTGATCCAGGCCATGATCCTTCTGACATCGGGTATCTATGTCGCGGTCAATCTCCTGATCGACCTCGCCTACACCCTGCTCGATCCTCGTATCCGGTACTGAGCAATGGCGATCGAAACCCTTCCCGAATCCTCCATCCCCGTCACCCGGCCGTTCCGCGTCAAGTTCGGCTTCCTGGCGTCGACGCCGATCATCGCGGTTGCGACGATCTGCCTCGTCCTGATCATCCTGATGGCGATCTTCGCGCCGCTCCTTGCGCCCCATGATCCGCTCTTGCTGACACCGTCGCAGCGGCTGAAGCCGTCGAGCGCGCAATACCTGCTCGGCACCGACGCCTATGGACGCGACCTGCTGTCGCGCGTCATCTATGGCGCACGGATCTCGCTGTTGATCGGGCTCGGCGCTGCCGTCTGCTCGATCGCCATCGGGCTTCTGATCGGCCTCGTCGCCGGCTTCTTCCGCTGGGTCGATGCGGTGATGATGCGCGTGATGGACGGCTTGATGGCGATCCCCGCCATCCTGCTCGCGATTGCCGTGGTGTCGCTGTCGGGCGCCAGCATCTGGACCGTGATGATCGCGATCACGATTCCCGAGATCCCGCGCGTGGCACGGCTGGTGCGCTCGGTGGTGCTGACCGCGCGCGAGGAGCCCTATGTCGAGGCCGCGATCTCGCTCGGCTCCAGCCTGCCGAAGATCATGTGGCGGCATTTGATGCCGAACACGATCGCGCCGTTGATCGTGCAAGGCACTTACGTCTGCGCATCGGCGATCCTGACCGAGGCGATCCTGTCGTTCCTCGGCGCCGGCATCTCGCCGGAAACGCCGACCTGGGGCAACATCATGGCCGAAGGCCGTGCCTATTTCCAGGTCAAGCCGTCGCTGATCTTCTGGCCGGGCCTGCTGCTCTCGATCGCCATTCTCAGCGTCAACCTGATCGGCGACGCCGCGCGCGACGCGCTCGATCCCCGCATGAAACAGCGTGAGGGCAAGTGACCACAATCAACACTTCCAACGTCGTACTCGACATCAACAATCTCGTCGTCGGTCTCGGCCGCAAGACGGACGCGCACCGCATCATCGACGATCTCTCGTTGCAGGTGCGCGAGGGCGAGACGCTCTGCCTGGTCGGCGAAAGCGGCTCGGGCAAATCGGTGACCTCGCTCACCGTGATGGGCCTGCTGCAGAAGGGCACGCTGGTGCCATCAGGCGGCAGCGTCAAACTGGTCGGCGAGGAACTGCTCACCGCGACCGACCGCCGCTTAAGGCAATTGCGCGCGACGCGGATGGCGATGATCTTCCAGGAGCCGATGACCGCGCTCAATCCGGTCGTCCCGGTCGGCCGCCAGATCGACGAGGTGCTGCGCGCCCACACCGATCTCGACTCCCGCGCACGGCGTCAGAAGATCCTGGCGATGATGGAGCATGTGCGGCTGCCGGACGTGGAGCGCATCTTCTCCTCCTACCCTCACCGTCTCTCGGGCGGACAGCGCCAGCGCATCATGATCGCGATGGCGCTGGTGCTGGAGCCAAAGCTCCTGATCGCGGACGAGCCGACCACAGCGCTCGACGTCACCACCCAGAAGCAGATCCTCACTCTGATCCGCGACCTGCAACGCGATCACGGCACGGCCGTTCTGTTCATCACCCATGACATGGGCGTGGTGGCCGAGATCGCCGACCGCGTCGCTGTGATGCGGCACGGACGGCTGGTCGAGACCGGCCCGCTGCAAGATGTTCTGCGCAACCCGACGATGGAGTACACCCGCAACCTGCTGTCCGCGGTGCCGAGCCTCGTGCCGCGCGCGCCGCGTCCGGACACCACCGAGCCCGTGGTGCTGGAAGCCAACGAACTCAGCAAGATCTACCGGGAGCGGTCGCTGTACGGCAAAGCCCGCGAAGTCGCCGCCGCCAGCAACGTCACGCTTACTTTGCGCAAGGGCCGCACGCTCGGCATCGTCGGCGAAAGCGGCTCCGGCAAATCGACAGTGGCACGCTGCATCGTCCGCCTGATCGATCCGACCTCGGGCGGAGTGCGGCTCGCCGGCCGCGAGATCTCCGACCTGTCGCGCCGGCTGTTGCAGCCGCATCGCCAGAAGATCCAGATCATCTTCCAGGACCCCTATCGCTCGCTCAATCCGCGCGTCACCGTCGGCGAGAGCATCGCGGAAGGGCCGATCAACTACGGCATGCCGCGCAAGGATGCGCTGGCGCGCGCCCGCGAGCTGCTCGAGCTCGTGCATCTGCCGCCGGACGCGATCTCGCGCTATCCGCACCAGTTCTCCGGCGGACAGCGCCAGCGCATCGCGATCGCGCGCGCGCTGGCGCTCGATCCCGACGTGCTGGTGGCGGATGAGGCAGTGTCCGCGCTCGACGTCTCGGTGCAGGCGCAGGTTCTCAATCTGCTCGACGAAATCCAGCGGCGGCTCGGCATCGCGCTGTTGTTCATCACGCATGATTTGCGCGTCGCCGCACAGATCTGCGACGACGTCGCCGTGATGCAACATGGCCGCGTCGTGGAACAGGGACCGGCGGCCGAGGTGCTGACCAATCCGCAACAGGCCTATACCCGTGCGCTGCTCGAAGCAGCACCTGGGCGCGGCTGGGATTTTGCGAATTTCCGCCCGGTTTCGGAAGGCCTCGTGGCAACGGCCTAGGTCTTTAGACTTAAGCTTGCGACGTACCCGTGGGCCTTTCAATACGCCCATAGGGCATGCAAATCCGGAGGTGCTCCCCGGCTTGCGCTTGGCGCGACGACACGCTTAACGTCGCGCGCTAGGGCATGGCCTGGAAGGTGGACGCCGGTCTTCCCGAAAGAAAACGCTCAAACCAACGAGGTCGTGGCGCGAACCGTTCCGATCGCATCACGACCGAAGAAACGTATCGAGACCAACTTGATGACCCGCATTGCCGTTGGCGGCTTCCTGCACGAGACCAACACCTTCGCACCGACGAAGGCAACCTATGACGACTTCGTGCACGGCGGCGGCTGGCCGTCGATGACGCATGGCACTGAGGTGCTCAAGGTCATGCGCAAGATCAATGCCGGCCTCGCCGGGTTTGTCGAGGCCGCCGAAGCCAATGGCTGGGAGCTCGCCCCGACGGTCGCGGCCGGCGCAACTCCGTCGGCCCATGTCACGAAGGACGCCTTCGAGCGGATCGTCGGGGAGATGGTCGACGGCATTGCCGCGGCCGGCCCGATCGACGGCGTCTATCTCGACCTGCACGGCGCAATGGTGACCGAGCATCTCGACGACGGCGAAGGCGAGATCCTTGCCCGCGTCCGCAAGGCGATCGGTCCGGATGTGCCGCTGGTCGCGAGCCTCGACCTGCATGCGAACGTCTCGCCCGAAATGATCGCGCATGCCGATGCGCTGATCGCCTACCGCACCTATCCGCATGTCGACATGGCCGACACCGGCCGCGCCTGCGCCAGGCATCTGGCCTTGCTGCTCAAGTCCGGGCAGCGCCTCGCCAAGGCGTTCCGCCAGGTGCCGTTCCTGATCCCGATCAGCTGGCAATGCACCAACGACCAGCCCGCCAGGGGCATCTATCAAAGGGTCGTCGCGCTGGAGAGCGAGGCGGTGCCGACACTTTCGTTTGCGTTCGGCTTCCCGGCCGCCGATTTCAGGGATTGTGGTCCGAGCGTGTTCGCCTATGGCCGGACCCAGGCCGATGCGGATGCCGCAGCCGACAATATCCTCGCACTGGTCGAAGGCCATGAAGACGACTTCGACGGCCGTATCTATTCACCCGACGATGGCGTCCGCCATGCGATGGAACTAGCGCGCTCGGCGAGCAAACCGATCGTCATCGCCGACACCCAGGACAATCCCGGCGCCGGCGGCAATTCCGACACCACGGGAATGCTGCGCGCGCTGGTGCGCAACGGCGCGAGTGCCGCCACCGGCGTGATCTGCGATCCGGCATCGGCGCAGGCGGCCCATACGGCCGGCGTCGGGGCATTAGTCACGCTCGAGCTCGGCGGCAAATCAGGCATTCCCGGCGACGCGCCGTACCGCGAGACCTTCCTCGTCGAACAACTCTCGGACGGCAAGTTCGTCGCGCCGGGGCCGT
>DASVOL010000055.1:0-4551 GCA_036383375.1 Bradyrhizobium sp.
CTCTCGGCGATTTCACAGATCCCGCTCGCCAATGCGTCGGCAATCTTCCAGGCGCTGCCGCTTGTCATCACGCTGGGCGCGGCACTGGTGTTCGGCGAGCCGGTCGGCTGGCGGCGCTGGCTTGCGATCGCTGCCGGCTTCATCGGCGTGCTGGTCATTGTCCGGCCGGGCGCAGAGGGTTTTAGCCAGCCTGCGCTGCTGGCGCTGGCGTCGGTCGGCTTCTGCGCGGTGCGCGATCTCGCCACCCGCCGCATCCCGAAGCATTTGCCGACCGTGTTCATCACGCTGCTCACGACGGTGACGGTGACGACGGCGGGCGCCGTCGTGCTGGTCCCGCTCGGCGGCTGGAAGCCGCCGTCCGGCCATGCGCTCGGCCTGCTCACATTCGCCGCGGTGCTGATTCTGATCGGCTATCAGTGCATCATCGTGTCGCTGCGCACCGGCGACATCTCGGCGGTGGCGCCGTTCCGCTATACGGCGCTGCCGTGGGCGATGCTGACGGGCTATCTCGCCTTCGGCCACAAGCCCGATGGCGCGATGCTCGCGGGCGCTGCGATCATCGTCGCCTCCGGTCTCTATGCCTTCTATCGCGAACGCCAGCGCGACAAGCTCCGCCCGGCCGCGACCGGGCCGGGCTTGCCGCCGGATGGGTTGTAGAGATTTGTAGGCGGATTAGCCGAAGGCGTAATCCGCCGACGGTGCCGCGACGCAGGAGCGGCGGGTTACGCTTCGCTAACCCGCCCTACGCACCGAACATCAGTGAATGCCGGTGAACAACCGGTTCCAGCGCACCGAGGACGGCCAGCGCCACACCTGCCATGCCGGCGCTTCATTGCCGATCGAGAAGAAGATCACCTTGGCTTGCCCGATCAGGTTCTCGAACGGCACGTAGCCGACGCCGCCGCGCGCCGGCGGCACGCGGCTGTCGGCCGAGTTGTCGCGGTTGTCTCCCATCGCGAAGAAATGCCCGGGCGGCACCACATAGACCTGTGTGTTGTCGTATTCGGAACGCTCGATGCGATCGAGCGTGTCGTAGCTGACCCCGTTGGGCAGTGTCTCGCGCCAGCGCTTGACGCGGACCGGGCGCGGTCCCTCGTCGCGATCGACATAGTCGACGACCCGCTCGCGCTTGACCGCGGTGCCGTTGATGTACAGCGCTCCGTCGATCATCTGGATGCGGTCGCCCGGCAGGCCGATCACGCGCTTGATGAAATCGACGGAGTCATCGCTCGGCAGCCGGAACACCACGACGTCGCCCGGCTTGGGCTCGGAGCCGAAGATGCGGCCGGAGAACAGTCGCGGCGAGAACGGCAGGGAGTAGTGCGTGTATCCGTAGCTGTACTTCGAGAGGAAAAGATAGTCGCCGACCAGCAACGTCGATTCCATCGACTCCGACGGAATGTTGAAGGACTGGAACAGGAAGGTGCGGATCACCAGCGCGATGATCAGCGCCTGCACGGCCACGCGGAGGGTTTCCGATACGCCGCCTTGCTGGCGTTCTTTCTCGGTCGACATGGTCCCGGGCTCCCGTTTCACGCCCTACGCATCAGAGTATCACTTCGCGTAACGCCCGATCAGCTCTGTAGGGCGGATTAGCGAAGCGTAATCCGCCGTCTGTCCGCGGATGGCGCATTACGCCTCCGGCTAATCCGCCCTGCACATGACCGCATCACTTCGCGCAATGTGCGATCAGCCGGGCGACGAATTCGCCGCAGGCCGCGAGCTGCGACATCTCGACGAACTCATCCGGCGTGTGCGCCTGCGCGATGCCGCCGGGTCCGACCACCACGGACGGCACATCCGCCATGCTGACGAACAGGCTGGCTTCGGTGCCGAACGCGACCTTGGCGTGGTCGTTGCGGCCGGCGAGCTGCTTGGCGAGCGTGACGATGGCAGCGTCGGCTGCGGTGTCCAGCGCGGGGTAGTCGAGGATCTCCTCGAAATCGATGCCGCATTCGGGATGCCGCTTGCGCATGGCAGGCTCGATCTCGGCCTTGGCCCAGGCGATGATCGCGTCCGTCACCTGCCGGGACTCGGTGATGCCGATGCCGCGGCATTCGAATTCCACCACACAACTGTCGGGCACGATATTCAGCGCGGCGCCGCCGTGCACGATGCTGGTGAGCAGGGTCGAATGCGGGACATCATAGAGGCTGTCTCGCTCGGCAGCCGCGGCCAGCAACGCGGCGCGGCGGCGGATTTCGGTGATCAGGTCGGCCGCGTATTCGATGGCGTTGACGCCGTCGGGCGCGATCGAGGAGTGGCGGGCGAGCCCGCGGAACGTGGCGCGCACGCCGTGCTTGCCCTTGTGGCCGATGATCACCTGCATCTGCGTCGGTTCGCCGACGAAGCAGCCGAGCGGCTTGATCGGCTTGCGTGCGACCTCGCGCAGCATCGGACGCACGCCGACGCAGCCGATCTCCTCGTCATAGGAGATCGCAAGGTTGATCGGCGTCTTCAGATCGGCCGCGAGCATTTCCGGGACCATCGCGAGACAGACGGCGACGAAGCCCTTCATGTCGGTGGTGCCGCGGCCGTACAGTCGCCCGTCGCGCTCGACGAGCTCGAACGGGTTGTGGCTCCAGTCCTGTCCGGCGACCGGCACGACATCGGTATGCCCGGACAGCACCAGCCCGGGTTTGTCCTCGGGGCCGACCGTCACCCACAGAGAGGACTTCTGTCCGGTGTCATCGACGACGCGCTGGCCGTTGACGCCAAGCGAGCCGAGGTAGCGCTCGATGTAGTCGATCAGGGGCAAATTGCTGCGGTCGCTGACCGTGTCGAACGCGACGAGGTCGGCCAAGAGCTTGCGGATACGGTCGGGGCGTTGATTTTGCATGGTCCAGGTCGGTTGAAGGGGGGATGCCGGTCGACGATTATAACAACTAGGTCGCCCAATGCAGTTGGGCAAGCATGGTGCGGACCTAGGTCGGTTGCGCGATCCGATGCTCGAAGAAGTGCTGGTAGGCGTACGACAGGAATCCGATGCTGATCGGCAGGATCAGCAGATCGACGATTGCCACGAGGACGTCGGAGCCAATCATGGTCAACATGAAGTCAGCGGCCAGATTTTCCTCCCTTGCGAAAATGGCAGAGCCGATCAGCCTGTCGAACGTGAATCTGGCGGCCAGGTGGAGCGGGAGGGTGGCGAACACCAACCCCCAGAACAGCCGCCAGACGTTTCCTCTTGTCCGTTCCCATGCTTCTCGGATCGGCCATTTGCCTCGATCGACTGCGCCAGCCGGGAGCAGAAGACAAAGCCGGGCAATGATGACGGCCGACACACAATACGCCGCAAGCAATCCCAGCGTCAGCGCGAGAAAGGTGCTCTCGGAGTGGATATTCATGTTTGCAATCAGCGACGCGGGAAGGATGTATCCGATAGGCAGAAGGCTCCACATGACCGGCACAAGCACAAATGCACCAAGAACGAGGCTGACGACGACGTAGCGCCAGAAGTTAATCGTTGCCACGTTGCGTCCGATCAAGCGGGGAGGTTCCTTCAGGATGATCATCCGGTGCCATGTGACGGCGATGCTTGCTGCCACGACGATCGTCAGGGTGGTATCGATCAGAACAAGCGCTTTCAGCCATGTTGACACCGCCCAGAAAGATGGAGGTGCAATAATGTCTTGAAACGCCTCTGGCCCTTGTTGCCACTTGGTCATACTAGTGACCGCCGTGACGAGCAGCAGCGCCGGCCAGGCGACGCGCAGGAGATCGGCGAGGTTCCGGAAGTAACTCGAATATGAAAGGCGAACGGTGCTCGAGAATGGCAGCTTCGGATAGGGGAGCTGAGGCGGGTCGTTGGCAAGGCTCATTGCACGCTCGGTCGGGGTGACGGAATCGTTCGATCAATGCTCGACGCTGGCGCAGATTGCGATGGGTCACTTCCGGTGGCAAGCTTGCTAACCAAATTCGCGCCCCCATCTGC
The DNA here is from genome assembly GCA_036383375.1 of Bradyrhizobium sp. GTDB lineage: Bacteria > Pseudomonadota > Alphaproteobacteria > Rhizobiales > Xanthobacteraceae > Bradyrhizobium. The sequence goes on from DASVOL010000055.1 coordinate 3,935, forward strand.
TGGTCAGGCGGGGAGATCGCCATGATCCAGCAGCTGCGCATCTACGAGATCTTCGAGAACAACAAGGCCGCGTTTCACGCCCGGTTCCGCGATCACGCGGCGCGGATCATGACGGAGCGCTACGGGTTCAAATTCGCCAGCATGTGGCAAACGAAATTCGGAGATCGCACCGAGTTCGTGTACCTGCTCGAATGGCCCGACGAGGCGACCAAGATCGCGCAATGGGCGGCTTTCATGGCAGATGCCGAATGGGCCGAGATCAAGCGGGTCACCCATGCCGAGCATGGCCTGATGGTCGGGCAGATCGAGGACCGGCTGCTGGCTCAGGTGGACTATTCGCCGGCGAGGGAGCGGAGCTTGTTGCCGGGGTAACGTGCGGCAGCGCAACGCTCGGACAAATCATGTCGCGAGAAGCGCGGGTGCAAACGGGGGTGCATGGCGCGCAGCGAAAATTCGATGTCGTCCCGGGCAAGCGAAGCGCGACCCGGGACCCATAACCACGAATGCCAATTGGTTTGCGAAGCTGCAGCCACAGTGCGTCCGGCAACGCAACTCTGTGGTTATGGGTCCCTGCTCCCGTGCGCAATTGCGCACTAGGCAGGGACGACGGTTGTGGG
>DASVOL010000056.1:0-3310 GCA_036383375.1 Bradyrhizobium sp.
CCGCTGGCCTCGGTGATTACGCCGGTCAGCATGGATCACATGGAATTCCTCGGCGATACCTTGCCTCTGATCGCCGGCGAAAAGGCCGCGATCATCAAGCGCAAGGTGCCGGTGGTCTGCGCCGAGCAGGCACCGGACGCGATGGCCGTGATCGAGGCGGAGGCGAGGCGCATGCGCGCGCCGCTGCATGCGGCCGGCCAGCAATGGCATGTCGGTGTCGAGCGCGGCCGGCTGGTCTATCAGGACGAGCGCGGCCTGCTGGATCTCGCCGCGCCAAGACTGTTCGGCCGACACCAGTTCGACAATGCGGGCCTCGCGATCGCGACCTTGCGCGCGATCGACACCTTCAAGCTCAACATCGCAGCCTTCGAGGCCGGCATCGTCAACGCGGAATGGCCGGCGCGGATGCAGCGGCTGGTCTCAGGCAGCCTGGTCTGCCAGGGGCCGCAGGGCTCCGAGGTCTGGCTCGACGGCGGTCACAATGCCGAGGGCGGCCGCGTTGCGGCGGCGGCGCTCGGCGATCTCGAGGAGCGGGTGTCGCGGCCGCTGGTCGTGATCACAGGCATGATGGCCAACAAGGACGCCGATGCATTCCTCGCCAATTTCGCCGGGCTGACGCGCCACATCATCGCGGTCCCGGTGCCCGGCCGCGACAACGGCATGGCGCCGGACAAGCTCGCCGATGCCGCGCGTGCGCTCGGCATGCGCGTCGAGATCGCATCCGGCGTTGACGCCGCGCTGCAACGGCTTGCCACGCTGGCCTACGAGGTGCCGCCGCGCATCCTGATCACCGGCTCCCTGTACCTCGCGGGTCCCGTGCTTGCGGCCAACGGCACGCCTCCTGCATAAGTGGTCCCGCGTCCCGGATGCGGTGCGCATGTGGGAGGACGACACACCATGCGTTTTGCTGCGATCGCCGACATCCACGGCAACCATCTCGCACTCGAAGCGGTGCTGTCGGATATCCGTGCGCAGGGCATTTCCGACATCGTCGATCTCGGCGACGTGGTGAGCGGGCCGCTCGACGCCCGCCCGACCATCGACATGCTGATGGCGCTCGAAGCGGTCCATCTGCTCGGCAATCACGACCGCTATCTGATCGACCGCCCGCACGAGAAAATGGGTTCATGGGAGCGGCTGACCTACACCCAGCTCGAGCCGCGGCACCTCGACTGGCTGCGTACGCTGCCGGGGAATACGGTCTATCGCGACGCGGTCTTCCTCTGTCACGCCACGCCGCAGGATGACGAAACCTATTGGCTCGACACGGTGCTGCCGGGCGGCGAAGTCTGCATGTCGACGCTGGAATCGATCGAGGCGAGGGCGGCCGGCGTGACGCAATCGCTGATTCTGTGCGCACACACCCATACCGCGCGCGCGGTGCGACTTCGCGATGGCCGGCTGATCGTCAATCCCGGCAGCGTCGGCTCACCAGGCTATCGCGCCGGCAAGCCGTATCCGCATGTCGTGGAGGCCGGTTCGCCCGATGCGCGCTACGCGATCCTTGAAAAGGTCTATGGCGATTGGGACGTCACCTTCCGCCACATCCCTTACGATCACGACGCGATGGCGGCGCTGGCGCGGCGCAATGGCCAGGCCGAGCTCGCCTCGGCGCTGGCGACCGGATGGATCAGGTAAAACAAAAACGGCCGGCTTTCGCCGGCCGTTTGCACAAATCAGCTAATTCGAAACGGATCAGACCGCAGCGGTGATCCACTGCTGCAGCTTGGCCTTCGGCGCGGCGCCGACCTGACGGGACGCCATCTCGCCGCCCTTGAAGATCATCAGGGTCGGGATCGACATCACGCCATACTTCGACGCGGTCTTCGGGCTCTCGTCGACGTTGAGCTTCACGATCTTCACCTTGTCGCCCATCGCGCCGGAAATCTCATCGAGAGCGGGCGCGATCATGCGGCAGGGGCCGCACCATTCGGCCCAGAAGTCGACGACCACCGGCCCGGTCGCCTTGAGCACTTCGGCTTCGAAATCGGCGTCAGAAACCTTGCCAACGGCCATGTGAGTACCTCGTTCGGTTGAGACAAAAGGGCGGCTGAGAATCGCGCCCCGGGAGCATGGGGCAAACGTATGAATGCCCCCTTGCCGGGTCAAGCTCGCTCACGCCGACATGACCTTATGCCAGCCCGGCGTCCAGCGCGGGGGCGGAAATCTCCATCATTTCAGGGATTTCGGTCCAGAGCAGGGCGGCGTGGATGATCCTTTGGGGATAAAGTTTTGCCAGCACCTCACGATACAGCGCGAGCTGCCGGATGTAACCCTTGGGGGCCTCGGCGGCGGTCCTTGGCGGAGCGTGGTTGGTCTTGAAATCGACGATCAGGACCTCGTTCGGCGTCACCACCAGCCGGTCGATCTGGCCCGAGACCAGCACCTTCGGCTGGCCCGGCCGCTCCAGCCGGCCCACGATCGAGACCTCGGCACGGCTGCCGGGGGCAAACACCGGCGCGAAGCGCAGATCGACGGTCAGGGCGACCACTTGCCGAGCCAGCGCCGCGCGCTCTTCCTCGCTCCAGCCGTCGGCGTTACGCGCAAGATAGCCGAGCGCCGCGCCGAGCCGTCGTTCCACCGCGACATCGGGCAGCGATTGCAGCAGCCGATGCACCAGCGTGCCGCGTTGCAGGGCGCGGGCGCGCAGCAGCACCGATTCGCCCGTGCGTATCGGGTGGCGGTCGTCATCGGCCGGATCGGACGGGCGCAGCACCCCCGCGGCGGAGGCTTCAGGTGCGGCCGCCGTCCGCAGCCAGGACGGCAGCGCAATCGGTGCCGCGGCCGTCGACCCCGCCGCGCCGGTGAGATCGGCGACGTCATCGGGCCGCGAATAGCGCATCACCTTGCCGGCCGGCGTCTCGAGCTCTTCGAGCTTCAATCCGGCATTGGCGAGCCCCTTGGTGATCAGATCGTACCAGGAGGATTTCCGCACCGTGTTCATGTTGCCGGGCATGCAGCCGCCGACGATCAGCCGGTCGGCCGCACGGGTCATCGCGACATAGAGCAGGCGGCGATATTCGTCCTCGGTGTCGCCGAGCATCGCCTTGCGCGCATCGGCGACATTGGGCGGATCCTCGGCCTTCTTGCCGGCCCACACCACGACGCCGGGCGCGTTCGGCGCGGCATTGCCCTGCGGCAGATGGATCAACCGCAGCCGCTGCGTGTCCGACGGCGAGGTCGTGGTGTCGACCAGGAACACCACAGATGCTTCGAGGCCCTTGGCGCCATGCACGGTCATCACGCGAACCTCGTCGCGCGAAATCTCCATGTCGCGCTTCACCTCGGTGTCGGCGGCGCGCAGCCAGGC
>DASVOL010000057.1:0-2674 GCA_036383375.1 Bradyrhizobium sp.
AGCGTGCAGCCGACCTGCGAGGAAACGCACAGCGTGCCGCGATCGGTCTCGGGGATGTAGACGCACTCGACCTCGTGCGGCCGCTCGACCTTGTCGCCGCTCGGCAGCCGCAGCAGCCATTTGCGTGTGCCGTCATTGGAGATCTGCTCGGCGACCACCTCGGGACGGTCGACGGTGAAATGCTTCTCGAGCTCGGCGCGCATGTCCTTCGAGACGTTGGTCATCTCGCCGAAGTTCTTGGCGCCGCGGAAATACATCCAGTTCCAGAGCTGCTGGGTGCGCATCTTGCGCTGCGCGGCCTGCACGCCGATCTCGCCAAGGCGATCGGCGATCTCGGCGCGCGACAGCCCGATCAGCGACGGCTTGGCGGGCGGCACATAGGTCTCGAGCGGAACCTTTTCGACCAGCGCGCTGGCGCCGGACACGGCATGGGTGGTCACGGTGTCGGTCATGAAACCTCAAATAGGCCTTCCAGCCGGTGCTGGAAAGCCGCCAAATACCTCAATTTCACGTCTATGAGCCGGTCTTAACGCCGGCAGTCCTGCCCAAGTCGGTCGAGCGCCTGCGCCAGGCCCTTCAGCGAGAAGCTGTCGATCGTCTCGGTGCCCTTCGCCGAGACGGCTTTTACCGTCAGATCGGCCGATTTGCGCATGGCTTCCACCATCCGCTCCTCCTCGGCCGCATTCTTGATCCAGAGGCCGTCGCCCTGGGTGTACATCGCATAGGTCCCGCCGCCGACCTGGAGCGTCGATTCCGACCCCGGCTTCACGGTGTAGCCGATCATGATCGAGACTTCGTTGACGACCTTCTCGGACGGACGGGTCGAGATGAAAGCATAGGCCGGATCACGCGGCCGGTTCGGCGGGTTGGTCTTGGACGACGACGGCTTGGCGAGCGCAAAGCACACCTTCTTGCCGTTGGGCGATGCGGTGTAGGCGCCCCAGGTCCCGAATTGGCCGATCAGCGTCGGTTCCGCACCGCCGGCCGCAGCCGCGGCGGCCGAAGTCGCCGGCTTGGCCGCTTCCTTCGCCGCGTCTTTCTTGGGTGCAGCCTGCGCCTGCGCGAGGGAGACGATCCCGCACACGACACAAACAGCCAGTGATGTCAGAATTTGCCGCACGGCCAACTGGTTCCCCCATCATTGTGACTGGAAGATGGCCCGGCGATTCCCCTCCGCCGGCTCGGATGGATAACCGGGAAACGCTTTTTTGGGAAGGCAGTTAGGTCCGAACGCGCGCGCCGGCGACAGCCCCGCGCACGTCCTTTGATTCTCGATTCTTGCTCAGCGCTTGTTGTCGCGCATCAGTGCTTGATCAGCCTTTGGCGCGCGCGGCGCGCTGGCTTTCCCATTGCGCGTCGGTCCATTGCAGCAGGTCTTCGGCGCCGGAACTGCGCAAATGCGCGCCGCCGTCCTGCACCACCATCTCGCCATTGATGTAGCCGGCCTGATCCGAAATCAGGAAGCTCGCCAGATTGGCCAACTCCGAATGCTCGCCGGCGCGGCCGAGCGGATTGCGATGCGACCAGGTCTCGCCGCGCCCTTCCGGACGCAACTGCCCGGTCGCACCCGGCGTCGGGAACGCGCCCGGCGCGATCGCCACGGTGCGGATGCCTTTCGGGCCCCACTCGACGGCCAGGCTCTTGGTCATCGCCAGCACGGCGGTCTTGGCCATCGAGGACGGCACCGTGAAGGCGCGGCCGGTGATGGTGGAAGTCGAGAGGATCGAGAGCACCACGCCCTTGCGCTTGCCCTCGATCCAGCGGCGACCGGCGGCGAGCGTGCAGTACATCGTGCCATGCAGCGTCGGCGCGAGGATCGCGTCCGCCGCACGGAATGACAAATGTTCGCTCTGCGCAATAAAGGTTGCGGCAGCATTGTTGACGAGTACGTCGATCGGCGCGTCCTGCCAGACCTGATCCATCATCGCCTCGACCGCGGCGCCGTCGCGGATATCGCAGCGCGCGGTGGAGACCTTGGCACCGAGCTCGCTGCGGAATTTCGCTGCGGTTTCCTCCAGCAGCGCCTCGCGTCGCCCGCAGATGATCAGTTCTGCACCGAGTTCGGCAAAGCGGGCGCCCATCGCCGCGCCGAGACCGGAGCCGCCGCCGGTGATCAGGATGCGCTTTTTCGCTAGCAGGCCTTTTTCAAACATAGTTTGATCCCTCCGCACTGTATTGTCGCTCCGCCGCAAATCCGGCATGAAGCTTGTAGTCAAAGATCTTGCAGCTCTTTCTGCGTCCGAAACTCAGGTGTGTCCATGAAAGCCATCCTCTGCTCGCAATACTGTCAACCCGACGATCTCGTGCTGGCAGACGTGCCCGATCCGGTGGCGGGTCCCGGCGAAGCCGTGATCGCGATCAAGGCGGCGGCACTGAATTTCTTCGACATCCTGATGATCCAGGGCAAGTACCAGATCAAGCCGCCGTTCCCGTTCTCGCCGGCCGCCGAAGTCGCTGGTGTGATCGAGAGCGTCGGCGCCGGCGTCACTGATCTGAAGGTCGGCGATCGCGTCGTTGCGTCATGCGGTCACAACGGCGCGCGCGACAAGATCGCGCTGCCGGCGAATACGATCGTGAAGATTCCCGACAATCTCGATTACGACCGCGCCGCCGGCATCATCATCATCTACGGCACCGCGCTGCATGCGCTGGAAGATCGCGCGAGCCCGAAGCC
>DASVOL010000058.1:0-1973 GCA_036383375.1 Bradyrhizobium sp.
CAACACCACCCATGCCAGCAATGTCGCGACGCTGAAGAGCCTGCCCTACGACCCGGTGAAGGATTTCGCACCTGTCATCCGCACCACCACCACGGCGATGGTGCTGCTGGTCAACCCGAAGCTCGCAGCGAAGGACCTGCCACAGTTCCTCAGTTACGCCAAGGCTACCCCCAATCTGACCGCGGGCTACGGCTCCGGCGCGTCGCAGATCTCGATCGCGCAGCTGCAATCGCGCGGCGGCCTGTCGCTGATCGCAGCGTCGTACCGCGGCGTGCCGCAGGCGATGACCGACGTGATGGCCGGCGTCATCGACCTCACCTTCGGCGATTTCTCGGTCGCGATCCCGCAGATGCAGGGCGGCACCTTGCGCGGAATAGCCGTGACATCGGCGACCCGCAACGAACTGACGCCTGGCCTGCCCGCGCTCTCGGAAGCAATGCCGGGCTTCGAGGCCACCATCTGGTACGGGCTGTTCGCACCGGCCGGCACGCCGGAACAGGTGGTCAACAAGCTCTACGCCGAGTGCGCCAAGTACCTCGCGATGCCGGAGACCGGGAAGAAACTCGCCGATGTCGGCGTGATCGTGGCGCCGCTGGCGCCCGCCGAGTTCGGCGCCTTCGTCAAGAGCGAGGTCGTGCGCTGGTCGGCGGAGGTGAAGGCGGCCGGCATCCAGCCGCAATAGAGCGGCGTCGCATCATGGCTCGCCAGACACCTGTCGGCATGATCGGCCTGGGGTTGATGGGATCGGCGCTTTCCGCGCGGCTGATCGATGCCGGCTTAGGCGTAATCGGCTTCGACGTCGATGCGGCGAAGACGGACGGCTTGCGAGCCAGCGGCGCCGAGTTCGCGGCCTTCGCCGCCGACGTGGCGGCGCGGTGCCGGACCATCGTGATTGCGGTGTACGACGCGGCCCAGGTCACGGGCTTGCTGCCGGATCTTGCGAACGCCGAGCCGCCGCCGCTCGTGATCTGCACCACCACCTGCGCGCCGGGCGAGATCACGGCAATCGCCGAATTCGCCGCGCGCGTGCGCCTTGCCTTCATCGAAGCGCCGATCTCGGGCACCAGCGCCGAGGTCCGCGCCGGCACGGCCACCGGCCTGGTCGCCGGCGACGGCGACGTCATCGCGGCCGCCGCGGCGACGCTCGACATCCTGTGCCCACAGCGGATCAACGTCGGCGCGATCGGCAATGCCAGCCGCACCAAGCTCGCCATCAACCTGATCCTGCAGAACAACCGCGCAGCGCTCGCCGAGGGCATCGTCTTTGCCGAGAGCCTCGGCCTCGACGGCGCGAGCTTCCTTGCGACGGCGCGGCAATCGGCGGCATATTCCAGAGTGATGGACAGCAAGGGACCGAAGATGCTGGCGCAGGATTTCGCGCCGCAATCGCATATCGCGCAGACCTTGAAGGACGCCGAGCTGATCCTGCAGGAGGCCGGCCGGCACGGCCTGTCTCTGCCGTTGACCTCGGTGCAGGCCGGGTTGCTGCGCGCGGCGATCGTGCTGCAAGGCCCGGACAGCGACAGCGCCGCTGTCATCGAGGCGATCCGTGCCGGACGCGATCAGGACAGGGAACACTCATGATCAATTGTGCGATCGCGGGCCTCGGCCGCTGGGGCCGCGCGCTGGTCGAGGCTGCGCAGAGCGAGCCTCGACTCAAGATCATCCGCGCGGTGGAACCCGACATGAGCGGCGCCGCAAGCTTCTGCAACCTGCACAACCTGTCGCCCGCCGCCAGCCTAGACGATGTGCTCGCCGACCCCGGCATCGATGCCGTGCTGCTGGCAACACCGCATTCGCTGCACCGGAGCCAGGTGATCGCGGCCGCAGCGGCCGGTAAGCAGGTGTTTTGCGAGAAGCCGCTGGCGCTGAGGCGCAGCGATGCGGCCGAGATGTTCGCGGCCTGCCGCAACGCCGGCGTGCTGCTCGCGGTCGGGCATAACCGCCGGTTCTGGCCGTCGATGCAGGCACTC